>JBKQVI010000452.1:0-16135 GCA_052139985.1 Terriglobia bacterium | reverse complement strand
AAATTGGAATCCATGCCCTCTCCCCTGGGGAGAGGGGGGACCGCAAGGCGGTGGGTGAGGGGTCATTGCGAAAGTGAAGCCTTCATACCTCCCGCAGGTACGTGAGATCACTGACTTTGACGTGGCCCTGGGTACCAGGCGCAAAGTTGACGGAGTTCGCGAGGGTCTTCGGATAATCCACCGCCTACGAGCTTCAAACGGTTTTCGACGGAAGATTCTAAACTCGCAGGAATTTCACGGACAGCTCACTGTTATAACTGTCAGCGATTGCCGAAAAGGTTCCCTGGCGTCTTCACCCCATTCGCTGACAATTAGACTGTTCCCATAAAGTTAGCCTCTGATAAACTGAGTTGGGGTAACTCTTTCAGGAGCGTTGATTGCCCATGCAGAAAATCGCCGAACAAGAACCCGCTCTCGCTGTGGAAAGAGCCTTATATATCAGGGTGCTCGGAATTGTACTCGCCGGGGGCAAGGGAACCCGGCTGTTTCCCCTCACCCAGGAACGTGCTAAGCCGGCGGTTCCCTTTGGAGGCAAATACCGGATCGTCGATTTCGTTCTCAGTAATCTCATCAACTCCGGAATCAACTCCATCTACGTCCTCACTCAGTTCCGCAGCCAGTCACTGCTTCAGCATCTGAGCGAGGTATGGCAGTTTAGTGGACTACTGAAAAGTCATTTCATCATCCCGGTGCCGGCACAGATGCGTTCGGAGGATGAAACCTGGTACCAGGGAACAGCCGACGCCATTTCGCAGAACATCAACCTGATCCAGCAGTCCAATCCTCACGTCGTGGCGGTCTTCGGCGCCGATCACATCTACCGCATGAACATCGCCAGCATGATTGAATTCCACATGGCCAAGCGCGCGGAGGTGACCGTCGCCGCCATTCCCGTGCCGCAAAAGCACGCAGCCGAATTCGGCGTCATTGAAGTTAGCGATGACGGACGCATCGTGGCCTTTCACGAAAAAAACGCCAACGCGCCCACCATCCCCGGGGATCCCAACCAAGTTTACGCCTCCATGGGCAATTACATTTTTTCCAAGTCCACGCTGGTGGACCTGCTGCAAGCCGACGCGAATGACCCCGCAAGTCACCACGATTTCGGCAAGGATATTCTCCCCAAGCTTGCCGGCAATGCCCCCATTTACGCTTATAATTTCCAAACCAACCGTATCCCCGGCGAGCCCGAAGACTACGTCCCATACTGGCGCGACGTGGGCACGATCGACGCCTATTACGAAGCCAACATGGACCTGCGGTCGGTGAAGCCCGACCTCAACCTCTACAACCGCCAGTGGCCGCTGCGCAGTGCGAGCTACCCCGATCCGCCCGCCAAATTCACTTTCGACGACGCCCATCGCCGCGGCGAGGCCATTGACAGCATCGTATCCGCCGGATGCATTCTTTCCGGCGGTGTCGTGCGCAACTCCATTCTCAGTCGCGGCGTCCGTGTCCACGCCAGCGCCCTCGTAGAAGGCTCCGTCATCATGGACAATTGCGACGTCGGCCGCCGCGCCAAGGTGCGCCGCGCCATCCTGGATAAGAACGTCCGGGTTCCAGAAGATGCCCAGATTGGCTACGATCTCGACGCCGACCGCGCCCGCGGATGGCACGTCACCGATTCCGGCATCGTCGTGATTGGCGGAGAACGCAGCACCGTGCCCGTGGCGGCGTTGGTGGTGTGAAGGAAATTGCGCGGTCCGTCACTTGTTGGCTTACTTCAGCAGGCGTTCGCAATTCTGCTTATAGTTGGGATTCTTGGGGTCGAGCGTGGCGGCCGTCTGGTATTCCGTCAGGGCGCCTTGCCGGTCGCCTTTCTGCTCCAGGGCGTCGGCGAGGCTGGCGTGCACCGCGGCATTCGCGGGGTTCAGGCGTAGGGCCTCGCGGTCTTCCGTAATGGTTCCATCCAAGTCGCCCTTAGCGGCCAGCACCAGGCCGAGTCCGGCGTGCGCCAAGTCATTATTGGGGTTTAGTTGCAGCGCACCGTGGTACTCCGCCACGGCGCCGTCCCAGTTGCCATTGATTCTCAGCGCGTCGCCAAGATTAACGTGTCCCCGATCGTCATTGGGGTGCAGACGCAGCACCTCGCGATATTCCGCGATCGCGCCGTTCCAGTCTCCCTTCTTTGCCAGGGCTGCCGCCAGATTGGTGTGCGCGACGTCGTTGTTGGGATTCAGGCTCAGCGTCTTGCGGTACTCGGCGATAGCGCCGTCCCCGTCGCCTTTGTTGCCCAGAGCCATCGCGAGGTTGATGTGGGCAACGTCGTTATTGGGGTTCAGATCCAGCGCTTTGTGGCATTCCGCGATGGCGCCATCCCAATCGCCCTTGCTTGCCAGGGCCGCGCCCAGGTTGGCGTGAGCGAAGTCGTTGTTGGGATTCAGGTCCAGCGCCTTACGTTCTTCCGCAATTTCGCCATCCCAGTCGTGCTTGCCGCCGAGACCAACGCCCAGGTACGCGTGTGCGTAGTCATCGTTGGAATTCAGACGCACGGCCTCACGGTCCTCCGCGACGGCGCCGTCCCAGTCGCTTCTTCCTGCCAAGGCCAGTCCGAGGACGATGTGCGACATGGCGTTACTGGGATCCAATTTCAGCGCTTGGCGGGCGGCCGCCACATCGTCGTCCCACTTCTTTTGCCGGCCGAGGACCATGGCCAGGGCCAGGTAAACATCGGCGTTCGGCGGGCCCAGCGCAATGGCGGCGCGAAATTCCTTTTCCGCATCGGGATACTGCCCTTTCAGTTTGAGTTCCGCTCCATGCGCCACGTGCTGCCGAACCTCGACTTGTTTCGATTGAGCGGCAGCATTGGGCGAGTCGGGCAGCAGCACGTTGGCGCCCTTCACCGCCGCGACCAGATCGTTATCACCGCCCGCGAGCCGCACTTGCTGAAGATAATCATCCTTCACGTTGAAGTCGACACCGTGGGCTTTGACCAACATGGTGATCCGTTGGGTCGGCGACTCTGCGGCGAGTTGGGCGACAATCTGCACCTGGTTGATCGGCATCTTATCGCGCACCGCCTTCAGAAACGCGTCCTTCGCACCGGCCGTCTTGAGGCTTTGGACATATTCCTCCGTCGGCGCGAAGTCTAGCCCCCGTTGCGTGACGATTTGCGCGCCGGAGTCGTCGGCCAGCCCGGCCGGCACCATGTCATTCACTTGCTTCTCGCTCAGGGGCTTGTTAGCACTTAGCGCCTTGAGGAAGGGCCCTTTCGCGCCGGCGGCCTTGAGGCGGAGGAGGAATGCCCGTGAGGGAATAAAATCGAGCCCGCGCTTCGCGACGAGCTTCGCCCCCGCATCGTTTCCCAGGCCTGCTTTCACCATGTCAAGTACTTGCTGTTGGTTGAAGGGCGGATCTTGTGCCCAGGCAGACAGGCCAAACGATAGACCGATTGCCAGCGTGAACAGAGTAAGCGTTCTCCGGAATTGCATGGTAACCTCGCGGCGCCTTTGGGGATTTGGAGGGCTCCATATTCTACCGCAAATGCGCGACGTTTGTAGCGTGGGCGTCCCGCCCGCTGTAGCCGGAGCGTCCCGCTCCCGCCAGGAAGGCGCGGGCAGGATGCCCACGCCCCAGCGGGCGAGACGCGCACGCTACAACTCTCGCGTCGCGGTCCATATGTGAATCCCAGTCCTTAACTTTTATGTCGCGCACCCACTTTGGTTTGGCGTTCGCAGGCATCCGCTGCGGGTTGCAAAAAGGACGTCATGAAAGAAGATGATTGACTTCGCATAAAATCTTCATATAATCGATCATGATCGAGCATGAAGGTCTTTCCAGTGCAGAGTGCTAAAACCAAGGACCTGGCGCCAAAACGATGGGAGCAACTCCGGGACATTCTCGGCCAGGACCGCGTGGTGCGCGTTGAGGAACTTACCGAGCGGCTCGGCGTTTCATCGGCCACCATCCGCCGCGACTTAGGCGAGCTGGAAAAACTGGGAGAGCTGCGGCGGGTTTACGGCGGGGCTGTCAGCACCGGGGGCCGCCTGGATGAGCCGGTCTTTGACGACAAGACCTCCGTGGCCGCAGGGGAAAAGCGGCGCATCGCCGAGGCTGCGGCAAAATACGTCAAGCCCAATGACACGATTTACCTGGATGGCGGAAGCACGGTTCTGGAGTTGGCGCGCCTGCTAAAGGAGCGCTCGAATATTACGATTGTGACCAACTCCCTTCGGGCGGCGGTGGAACTGGCAGGACGCGGGCCGCGCCTGATTCTGGTAGGGGGCGAACTCCGCCGCATTGCCCAGACCACAGTGGGCCCGCTCACGCGCCTGGTGATGGAGGACCTCCATGTGGACAAGGCGTTTATGGGGACCATCGGCCTCAGCCTTGTAGAGGGTCTTACCACGACTGACCCCACGGAGGCTTATACCAAAGAACTGGTGATGGAACACGCGCGCGAGGTCATCCTGCTTGCGGACAGCAGCAAGGCCCACAAGATATCGTTCACCCGCGCGGGGCGGCTGGAAAAGGTCCGCGTGCTGATTACCGACAGTCTGTTCGACCGAAAGTTTGCGAAGGAACTGCACAAGCGCGGAATTGAAGTTGTGCAAGCGTAGGAAGGACAGTGACTAGTGGTTAGTGGCGAGTGGCTAGCAACTTACTGCTTGCCGCTATCCACTAACCACTGACCACTAGCCACTGAGCATTGACCACTGTTTTCTTCTGGAGATGAGATGACGCCAGTTTACTTGCAAGACTCACGACCCGACTTTGCCCCCTTTGAGATCGATTGCGGATCGATTCCCGCGTTTCGTTTCCAGGGAAATCTGAAGAGCGAACTCGCGGCGGGGCGCATTGACCGCGCGACGGCCACGGGGCTCCTGGAAGACATGCTGATGATCCGCGAGCTGGAGGAAATGATCGTCACGGTGCGGTCCGGCGCCTACGAGCCGCTGGCAGGCTTCAATTATCGCGGCCCCACGCACGTTTCCATCGGACAGGAAGGCGCTTCCGTGGGAGCGTGCAGCGCCCTGATCCTGAAAGATCACATCACCAGCACGCACCGCGGCCACGGCGACAGCTTGGCGCGCGGATGCTGCGCCCTGCGCGAAATGCCGGATGAGCTGTTGCAGAAGCGCGTTCCGAACCTCCGGGCGGCGAATCACGCTGAGCTTCTCGAAGCGGCCTTGGAAGAGCATGTCTACCGTACCATCGCGGAATTGTTTGGCAAAGAGGATGGCTATTGCCGGGGACGCGGCGGCAGTATGCACATTGCCGACTTCACGGTCGGCCACCTGGGCGCGAACGCCATTGTGGGCGGCGGCGTGCCCATCGCCACCGGTGCGGCCATGGCCTTGCGCTACCGCCAAACCGGCGGCGTGGTGTGTTGCTTCGCCGGCGACGGCGCATACAACAATGGCGTGGTTCTGGAATCGCTGAACTGGGCGGCCCAAGCACAATTCACCAATGAAATGGCCGGCGACCGAAAGTTTGGTATCCCGATCGTCTTTTTCGTTCTCAATAACCACTACGCCATGACGGGCCGGTCCGATAATGAAGTGACCGGAGTCACCCACCTCGCTCAGCGCGCCGCCGGCTTCGCAGACAATCGCATGCACGCGGAGATCATCAATGGTATGGATGTGCTGGCCACGCGCGACGCCGTCCGGCGAGCGGCCCAGGGTTGCCGCGAAGGGCAGGGTCCGTACTTCTTTGACGTGGACACCTACCGCTACTTCGGCCACTCCTTAAGCGACCCTCGCAACGAATACCGCACCCGCGACGAAGAGACCGCATGGAAGGCGGTAGACCCCATCCTGAACCTTGAAAAACAGCTCCTGGAATGTGGCGTTCTGGATGAGCAAGGCATTACCGCGGTGAAAACGCGAGTGCGGGAGCGCAACGCGCGGGCGGCCGTTCGCGCGGCGAACGCGGCGGATCCCCCGCCCGCCGATGTAATCAAGTACATGTACACCGACACCTTTGTGGACAAGGTGCCGCCCGAGTTTGCCAAGGTGGAAATTCTCGATCCGTTGCCCCCCATCAAGCGCGCCAACGGCGAAATCACTTACCGCGATGCCATCAAGGAAGCGGTGGTGGAAGAGATGAGCCGCGATTCACGCGTCATCTTTTATGGTGAAGACGTGGCCGAGTACGGCGGTGCTTTCAAGCTCTCCAAGGGCTTGCTGGAAATGTTCGGCCGCGCGCGCGTGTTCAATGCCCCCATCTCCGAAGCGGCCATTTGCGGCACCGCAGTGGGCGCGGCGATGGTTGGACTGCGGCCGGTGGTGGAATTGATGTATATGGATTTTCTGCTGATGTCGGGCGATCAGGTGGGCAACCAGGCGTCCAAGTGGCATTACATGTCGGGCGCGCAGGTGGAAGTGCCCATGGTGCTGCGCGTGTCGGTGGGCGCGGGGAAGGGCTACGGCGGGCAACACTCGCAGACTCTGGAGTCAACCGTGGTACACGTTCCCGGTCTCTACGTGGTCTATCCCTCCACGGCTTACGATGCCAAGGGGCTGATGAAATCCTGCATCCGCGACAACAACCCGGTGATGTTTATCGAGTCGCAGGGGCTTTACAACGAGAAAGGCCCCGTGCCGCAAGAGGAATACCTGGTGCCTCTGGGAGTGGCGGATGTGAAGCGAGCGGGCAGCGATATCACCTTGGTTGCTTACGGGCCGGCAGTTCCGCTGGCCCTGAAAGCCGCGGACCGTTTGCAAGCGGAGTCGGGCGTGAGCGCGGAAGTCATCGACCTGCGCTGCCTGGTGCCGCTGGACATGGAGACGGTGCTGATGTCCGTGCAAAAGACCGGGCGTTGCGTCGTCATCAGCCAGGCTGTAAGCATCGGCAGCTTCACGGGCGAGGTCGCCTCCACGATCCAGCAGCAGGCTTTTGATTATCTCGACGCGCCGGTAATGCGAGTGGGCGCGAAAAACGGCATCGCGCCGCAATCGCACGTGCTGGAGGCGGAGTTCTATCCTCGGGTGGAAGACATTCTGGCGGCGGCGAAGAGCATCTTGTAGTAGGCGGCGCACGGCGAAAGGTAGACGGTAGACGGCATACGGTAGACCGTAGACAGGGTGAGTAGACGGTAGGTAGGGGTAAACGTTAAGTGCTGTGGCCCTGTATGCCGTCTACTGTCTACCGTTCGCATTGCTGTAAGCGGCATACGGTAGACGGAAAATGATAGACAAACGGTAAGCGCCGCATGCTGTGGCCCTGTATGCCGTCTACTGTCTACCGTCTACCATTTACTGACTTCTGTTTTCTGAAGGAAACATCGGAATGGTTAAAGCTGTGGTCATGCCCAAACTAGGGCAATCGGAAGAGACGGTCAAGATCGTCAAATGGCGAAAGCAATTGGGCGAGACGGTCGCCAAGGGCGACATTCTTTTTGAAATCGAGACCGACAAGGCGGTGCTGGAAGTCGAGAGCTTCTTTGCCGGCACTCTCCTGAAAATCCTCGCGGGCGAAGGTGTAACCGTCCCCGTGCAAACTACCGTGGCCTTCATCGGTGATCCGGGAGAACCGCTGCCGGAAGTGGCGCCCCCGCCAACACCGCGGTCCGAAGTCCGCGGTCCGAAGTCCGAAGTCAAAGGACCCCTCACCCGTCCCGCTCCGCGCGCCAACCTCGGGGAGAGGGTGCCTGACGAAGGAGGGCGGGTGAGGGGTCAGTCTCCATCCGTCCCCGGTGCGGCGGAACCGTATCCGAGCATCGCTGAGCCTCAACTCTTCCGCATCAGCCCTCGCGCCGCGAAACTGGCTAAGGAATCCGTTATTGATCCCACCCCGATTGTGGGCACTGGGCCTAACGGGCGAATCGTGGAACGCGATGTAAAGCAGTATCTTGAGGCCCAAGGCTACAGCCGCCTGCGCATCACGCCCACCGCGAAACAACTGGCCGCGCGCGAGGGAATCAATCTGCTGAGCCTGACGCCCAAAGAGGACGGCAGCCAGATCGCCGTGTCCGACATTGAGCGCGTGCTGGCCGAGCGGCCCAAGGCCATGACGCGCATGAGGCAGATCATCGCCCAGCGGCTTACCGAGAGTTATACCCACGCGCCGCATTTCTTTGTCACGGTCGCCGCCGATGTGACGGACGTGGAAACGTTGCGGGCCGCGCTGAAGGCCCAGGGCGCGTCGTACACACTGACGGACTTTATCCTGAAGGCCGCGGCGATGGCACTGGAACAGTTTCCCGTGGTCAACAGCACCTCCGACGGCGAGAGCATCCGCTGGCACAGCAACATTGATCTAGGCCTCGCGGTGGCGCTGGAGCAAGGGTTGGTGGTCCCGGTCATCCGCCGTGCCAATGAACTGACTCTGGCGGAAATCCACGCGCGGGCGCAGGAACTGACCGCGAAAGCCCGCGCGGGCCAGCTTACCCCGGCGGAGATGACGGGCAGCACGTTTACGATTTCCAACTTGGGCATGATGGATGTGGAAAACTTTACGGCGATCATCAACCCCGGCGAAAGCGCTATCCTTGCTGTCTCGAGCGGCGCGAAGCAGCCGGTGGTGCGGAACGATCAAGTCGTCGTCCGATCGATGATGAAGATGACCCTCTCCAGCGATCACCGCTTGATCGACGGCGCGATGGCGGCGCGGTTCCTGAATTCGATTCGAAAAACTCTTGAGGAGATAAGCCTGTGGCAGCGTTTGACATAGTGGTGATTGGCGCCGGACCGGGTGGTTACCCGGCGGCGATTCGCGCGGCGCAATTGGGCGCTTCGGTAGCGTTGGTGGAGAAGGAAGAGCTGGGGGGCACTTGCCTGAATTGGGGCTGCATCCCCACCAAAACTCTCATTGCTTCCTCGGAGCTTTTCGCGCGCGTTAAGTCTTCCGCCGCGATGGGCCTGCGCGTGGAGAATGCTTCCTTCGATTATGCCGCGATGGCCGACCGGAAGGACCAGGTGGTGGGGAAGCTGCGCAACGGCATCAAGCAGTTGCTCAAGGCGAACGGCGTGACCGTGTTTCAAGGCACCGCGTCGTTCCAGAGCCGCAATCGTATTCAGGTGGAGTCCGTCGTAGAGCCGGGTGTAGCACCGGACGTAGCGCCGGGCTTGAGCCCGGCACATGCCGCCCTCAAGGGCGGCGCTACATCACCCGCTACATCCCCCGCCGGCCAGCCGGTGACATTGGCGGCTGGTAAGACCATCATCTCCACGGGCGCGGCCTCCGCCATGCCCGGATTTCTGCCGCGCCATCAGCGGGTGGTGGAAAGCCGCGGCTTCCTGAGTTTGCGCGCGCTGCCGGCCACCACGCTGATTCTCGGCGGCGGCATTATCGGCTGCGAGTTTGCCTGCATGTTGGCGCAACTGGGTGTGAAGGTAACGATGGTCGAGCTTTTGGAAGATATCGTGGCGGTGGTCGATGCGGACGTTCGCCGCGAATTGCGCCGCCACATGGAGAAGACTCTGGGCATTCGCATCCTGACGGGTGTAACGCTGGAAGAAATCAACGCGGACGACCGCGGCGTGCGTGGCCGGGCCGGGCAGGAAAAGTTGGAAGCCGAGCTATTGCTCGTAGCTTTGGGACGCAAGCCGGTGACCGGTTCGTTGAAATTGGAAAACGCCGGACTGGCTGCCAATCAGCGAGGCTTCCTGGACGTCGATGCTTACGGCCGCACCAATGTCGCAACCATTTATGCCGTGGGTGACGTCACTGGCGGTCCGCTGCTGGCCCACGTCGCGACTTCGCAGGGGTTGGTGGCCGCGGAAAACGCCTGTGGCCGCTACCAGCACAAGAACGAAACTGTGGTGCCTAATTGCATTTTCACGACTCCTGAAATCGGCACCGTCGGGCTGGGCGAGCAGGAAGCCCAGCAGCAAGGCAGGAAGATCAAGACGGGAAAGTATCTGATGGGCGCGCTGGGGAAGGCGCTGGCCATCGGCGAGCCGGTTGGTTTTGTGAAGTGGGTGGCGGATGCGGAGACCGATCAATTGCTGGGTGCGCACGCCATCGGCCCCCACGCTACCGACATCATTGCGGAAGCGGCGGTGGCGATTCGCGCGGAACTGACCGCCGCGGACCTTGGCCGCACCATCCACGCCCATCCCACGCTGGCGGAAGCCTGGATGGAAGCCGCCCACGTCCTGCTGGGCGAACCGATTCACTCCGCGCCTCCACGCAAATCATCGTAGGGCTGGGCTTGCGCCGCCCAAGGGCGCCCACGAGGGGCGCCCCTACACGCTGAGCACGCTGCGGAATCTCTCGTGGCGCTGTCAGATGACAGTTGTGGGGAGTTCTTCCGCAAGCCCTGAAGCCGGCCCCTACGCACCTTGTGCCGCTCTTCCGCATTGCGATTCGGGGGAAGTTCGCGTTTTCTGCGACACTTATAGTGATGGACCCTACGCCGACGAAAGCGCCGGACACCGAACCCTCCTTCCCCGTGCCGATAGAGCCGTCGGATGCGCAGTTGGTTCTCGAGGTTTTGCGGAAAGACCGCAAGGCGACGGCGGATTTTGTTAACCGCCACGCCGATCATGTGTACAGCTACGTGCGGCGGCGTCTTGTCCCCCACACCGAGTTCGTGGACGATCTGGTGCAGGAAGTATTCCTCGCCGCTTGGGAAAGCCTGGGAAAGTTTCGGGGAGAATCCTCGCTTCGTAGTTGGCTGCTGGGCATTGCCCGGCACAAGGTGGAAGACCATTACCGGAAGCGTTTGCGAGAGCTTGAGGTTCCGGAGGAGGAAGAAGGCTCTGCTCCCGAGCCGGTTGATCCACACAACATCGAGGAGGCGCTCGACCAACAACATGCGGCCAAGAAGACCCATGAAGTTCTCGCCAGTCTTCCCGAGGCCTACGCGGTGGTTCTTCGCTGGCGATATTGGGAAAAGCGGGGTCTGAGCGAAATAGCCCGCGAGACGGGAAAAACGGAGAAGGCCATCGAACGGCTCCTGGCCCGGGCCCGAGAGCAGTTTAAAAGGAATTGGAATGAGCGATAAGCCCCTACAAGACGACGAGCTTTTTTTGCGCCTCGCAGATGAGACGGAAACCGCTGCTGACGTTGGGCGTGCTCCCTCGCGGTTGAAGTCGAAAACCTACTCTGCCCTCATCCGCCGGCAAGAGCAGTCCGGACCTCTGCTGAACATTGTGGACACGCGCCGCGCCGGCCACGGGTTATGCGTCTTTGAGAGCTTGTGGTCGCACATGCCGCTCGGAACATCCGCAAAATGCTTCAATTGTTGCAGTATTTGCCACGCGCGAGTGCTGGGTGAGAACGTAGAGCCGCCACCCATTTACTGGGGGCACTGCCCGTATGTGGCGTTCAAGAAATCGTGATCAGAACGTCCGATACACACCGAAGAGGTTCTGGAAATTCTTGAGCAAGCGCTGGCCGGGTGGCGAAAGCTGGGCGCTCACGGGGTTGTGACTGATGTTCTCACCAAACGTGTAGCGAAAATATAAAGCGTGGGCAAAGCGCACATCCAATCCCACCGCCGTGCGTGAACCGGGAAACGTGGAAGCTGCATTGCCCGGCGGCAGCGCGTTGCCGCTCGAAATTACGTTGCCATTAACGCGGCTGCCGACATGCACCACCCCGCCTCCTTGAGAAAGAAACGGCCTGATCCGGTCGCCGCGCGGCCGAAAATAGACCAGGACGTCCCCGATGAAAGCATTCTCGGTGCTGGACATGGGCTGCCGATAGAAGCTGGAGCCGGCAGGGTTGGAAAGCGTTGAAACCAGCGTCAAATCGTTGCGGTTCCAAATGTAATTGCCCTGAATGCTGACGTACTTGTACACATGCCATCCCCAGAAGATGCTGGCCGCCCCGCCGTTTTGGGGATCGTACAGTGAAGTCGCGGCGGAGGACCCGGTAATGGCCGACCTTCCATCCCCCGAAAGCGTCGCCAGCCCTCCCAAAGCGCCGACATACATCGGACGTTGCGCCAAAAGCAACGCCGGCCAAAGACAGACCACCACCACGCAAACGCTACGCGTTTTCAATTTATTGCCCAGCCCTCCAAAGTTATAGGTCGATATTATAGGCCATTTCCCCCCTTCCCGAGTTACGCAACGGTCATCCTTCAGGCGCGCCACATAAAACTGAAAACCGAGATCCTCAAAACCAGGGTCACGTCAAAGTCCCACAACCGTAAGATAACGGGATAATGGCGATCTGGGCGAATTTGGAATGCGGCAACTCGCTGGCGCGCTCTGGGCGGGCAGGAAGCTGCCGGCCCAGAAAGCGGGAGCAAGCTCCCGCACTCCATATCGAGACGACTTTGACGTACCCCTGCCCCAAAACGTGCCACGGGCAACTTGCCCATGTGTGGAGTTTCGACACTTTCTACGGTGACCTTTCAGGCCGAATCCTCGACGACCTGGTTTGCGAGCTCGACCGCACCACGGAAGACGAGAAAAGGATTATCGAGCAAGGGTAGAGTCATGCAGAGGTCGCATTGCTCTGCGCCGATGCCGATTGTGGCCGCCAACGCGTCGGAGGCGGTTCATCCTGGCAGAAGGAGTTCTTTCCAATGGCGAAAGAAGTCAGCCAGTGTTCCGTGGGCATACCGTCGCAAGCGCACCCGCTCGTCTTCATCGCCCGCCATCAATTCGAAGTTGGCATACTGGGCAGGACCCCGGTGGTCCGGGGTTTGGAAGTGGGTTCTCAATCGGTCCATCGCGGCAGCAACATCCGGGTGGCCGAGCACAGGACTCTTGGCAATTTCCTGGACAACCGAGCGCGGACCATCTTTGTACGAGCTAAGCGTCCACACCACGTCGTAACTGTCCTTCGCTTTATCGCGTTCCTCAATTGCAAATGCCTTTAGAACCAGGAACGGCAGCAAGTTTGCGACACGGGCGCTCACGGCTTCTTGGATCCCTCCACGATCGAGCAATTCCCCGGCAAGCGATATAACCACATTATCCATGGCAGCGAGTTCCGCGCCTCGAGTTCGAATCGCGCTAATCCTCGATCCCACGTTCGATCCAGGGTTCCTAAGGAGCTTGCCCGGCTGCCCGGTTCCGACTGGACAAAAGAACTCCAAATGGACTCCGACACCATCCACCTGACGCGCCCAACGAAAGGTTTGCTCTTGGCCTGTGTCCGGATTTCTTGCCGGTGCGAACTGAGCATCCAATAGGTTCTTTTGTAGGTTACGATAGGCTTCCTCTTCCTCGGTCGAGATCGTAACTCCCACCACGATGTCAAGGTCCGTTGTCCCGATGTGTTCTTTGGCATCAACTGGAAGCCGGCCTACAAGATAGCGAGGTGTCATTCCGCCGATCAGTACCAGGCGTTGTCCCCATGGCCCGACCTTGGTTAGGATCGTCCGCAACGCCTTCTCGCAAGCGGCGAGGGCTTCTGGAGTGTAGTCCGCGCGGGGATGTCTGGGAGGTTCAGTTGGCATAGGCGAGAATTCTCTCGCGAAGGTTCTGCGCGATCTCGGCTGAGCGCCGGCCTTCCTTCAGGGCTTCAATATAGGCCCGAGCGCGCGTCACAATTCGAAGCTCGCATGATTCCATCGCCACGGCGCCCAAAGGCTTCGCCAGAGCTGCCAGGGTTAGGGCGACGTTCTGTTCCGACTGCCATAGCCACAGATTCGCGCCTTTGTCCACAATCTCGCCACCGAACGCACGCGAAACCCGCTCCGCAGGAAGGCGCGCGTCGAACCAAACTGTGGGCTCTGGAATGACCGTGAGAGTGGGAGCGTACACGTTCGCAGCCGCCGCACCACCGAGAGCCCAATGCTCGCTGACCTTGTCCAGGAGTGCAAATTTTTGAATAAGATCCTTTGGCGATCGGGTCCATACATAAAGACCGGTGGGCGGTGGTGGCGGCACTTCTTCCGCCGCCCACAGGTCCAGCAAGCTGCCCCGATCGACGAGCTGGTAATGGCGATTCGGTCCCGCTCCGTTGATCTCAAGCAGCTTCAAGCTCGCGAGACGATGCAGGAGCCGGCTCACCAGGCCTGCCGAGAGTCCCGTTTGACGAACGAGCTTTCCCGCTTGAATCCTTTCTTGCTGTGGTGCAAGGAGGAGCGCTTCTGCAATCAAACCTGAGCGTTTGCGCAGCCGGGCCCGAACGGAGGGCGACCGGCTTTGTTGGGAGACATCTTCGGTCTTCACTTCCACGAGTAATCCAGGCCCTACTAACCGACAAACACCGGTTAGCTGTTCCACCCAGGATACGCCCGCTTTGCGAAACAGTTCGCGCGTCGGTTCCGATAGTTGACGGGTAGCCAGTAACGGTCGGTCCCGCTGTCCAGGCAGCGCCTGTCCTTGCTGGACCAACTCGTTCGCTCGCTCTCGACTTAGAACGGGAAAGTAGCGTACGCTGAAGACCACGGGGGCCGATCCATTCACGAGTACAACGATGGAGGAAGCGCGCGCGCCTTGTCGCACCTGCAATCCCTCCAACCGCCGGAGTGTGCGGATGAGCCAGTCTGCGGAAGACCTTGTACGAGAGACAATCACGCTTTGAGTTTACACCGCAGGCCTTATTTACAGCAAGTGTAAACATGGCTTTACCTGTAAATATGCAAGGTATATCAATACGATACGGAAACCGTACGCTCTTTATAGTGCCTTCATTGGGTCCGATGTGGCGGAGGGCATTGATCAGGGTCACGTCAAAGTCCCGCAACTGTAAGATAACAGGATCATGGAGATCGCGGCGAATTATGGAGTGCGGCAGCTCGCTGGCGCGCTCTGGGCGGGCATCTTGCCCGTGTGTGGAGTTTCGACACTTTCTACGGTGACCTTTCAGGCCGAATTCTTTGCGGATTACTCCCCTTGAATCCGTTGGCGGGTGGCATTAGACTCTTGGCTCAACTCAGGTCAACTCTGGGAGCCGACTCTTGCCTGTGTCCATCGCTACGTTTCACTCCGATCTTGAGAAGCTGATTCGAAAGTTTGAAGGCGACCATAAACACTATTCGTCCAAGGATTACCTTGAGGCGCAGGCGCGCATGGACCTCATTACGCCCTTCTTCAAGGCGTTGGGATGGGATGTTGAAAACGAGGCTGGCCTGCTGCACCACGACCGGGAAGTGCTGGTGGAAAGGGGCGACATGGAAGCCACCGGGCGCCCCGACTATAACTTCCGCATCGGCGGGCAGACCAAGTTCTACGTGGAAGCCAAATCGCCTTCCGAGCCGCTCGACACTCCGCGCCACATTTTGCAAGCGAAGGGTTACGTTTGGAACACCAAGAGCGTTTACTTCGTGATTCTCACGAACTTCGAGGAATTCCGCTTCTACGATGCCACGGTCCAGCCCGACCCCAAGCGCCCGGAAGAGGGCCTGCTGCTTAGCCTGCGCTACTCCGACTATTCGGCGAATGCGGAAAGGCTTTGGGAATTCTCCCGCGAGCGTGTGGCGGCGGGTTCGCTGGAGGCGTTGCTCCCGAAGATTCGTAGAGCGCCACGGCTGCGAAAGCAGGTCGACGACGTCTTCCTGGATGAGATGACGGGTTGGCGGGAAGACCTTGCCAAGAACATTCACAAGAACAATCCCGAACTCACCGCCCGGCAGTTGAACGAAGTGGTGCAGCGGCTCCTCGACCGGATTGTCTTTATCCGCATCGCGGAAGACCGCAAAGTGCTTGAGTACGGCCAATTGCGCAGGGTTTTGGAAGACTGGGAGATTCACGGCGGCAAGTTCCACATTTTCGACTGGCTGAATGACCTTTTCCACCGCGTCAATGACGATTTCAACGGCGAAATCTTCAAGCCGCATCTTTCCGAGACCATCAAGATTGATTCCGAACTGCTGGCGCGGGTCATCAAGCGGCTGTATCCGCCCGAGAGCCCCTACCGTTTTGACGTGATCGGAGTAGAACTGCTGGGCTCGATTTATGAGCGCTACCTTGGGAATACCATCCGCCTGACACCCAAGCAAGTGAAGGTGGAAGAGAAGCCGGAGGTGCGCAAAGCGGGCGGAGTCTATTACACGCCGCGCTATATCGTGGATTACATCGTGCGCGAGACGGTGGGCAGGGCCATTGAGGGCAAATCGCCCAAGCAGATTGAGAAGATTCGGATTCTCGATCCGGCCTGTGGGTCCGGTTCGTTCCTGATTGGCGCGTTCCAATACCTGATTGACTACCACGTTAAGTGGTATCTCGCCCATCCCGAACAGGAAGTGCGGCACGCCCACCCCACACTCGAATACAAGCGCGAGGTTCACACCGACCCCGACGGCGCGAGGCGCCAATCCGTCTTCCGCAAGGCCAAGATT
>JBKQVI010000451.1:0-21324 GCA_052139985.1 Terriglobia bacterium | reverse complement strand
CCTGCAGCGACCATGGGACCTGATGCTGAAGATAAACGACTTTTGACCACACATTCCGCGACCTGATCTTCAAGGCGCGGCCAACTCATGCGTTAAATCCAGCCAACTCATGTGTTAAGTGACAGGATCTAAAGGACTTAGCGATCATCAGCGGCCAAACGATGGTTCAAGTCGCATCTCGGTCGCCGTTCCATGTAATGGCCCTGACCGGAGGAGCCACGAAATTCGGGGGCTAGGGAGTTCGGGACACGGGCAACGGGACACGGGGCACGGTACCCGAGATTGGAGATTAGGGGCTCGGGCAAAACGTCGAATGCCTTGAGCATGGTAGAGCCAATATGCTTGCTTAAGCCCGGTCGAGGTCGAACGCAAGCGCGAGTGTATGCGAAGTCCCGTGCCCCGTGTGGCGCGTCCCGAATCCCGTGTCCCGATTTTTCACGCCAGGAACTTGAGCAGATACGGGTCTTGAGTGCTGATAAACTCCTGCTCGTTCCCCTGAAAATAAACCCCACCGTCGCGCAGTACCAGGAAGCGCGTCGGTGGTCCAGATGTGGCCAGGTGGCCCTGTGGCAAGGGGACCAAGGTCTGTTTCTCCGGGGAGAAGAGATAGTTGGCCAGTTCGTACGCATCCTGCAAGCGTTGCGTGACCACCACTGAGGTAACGTGTTGCACGTCGCGGAGCTTGGCAATCAGCACATTGATGGTAAGGCTGGTGACGGGATCGAGTCCGCCGGTAGGGGAATCGTAAAGCATGATGGAAGGGTTGCTGACGATGGTGCGCGCAATCGCCACGCGGCGCCGCATTCCCCCGGAAAGCTCCGAGGGCATTTTCTCGATGGCCGGCTCCATTTCCACGAAGCGCAGAACCTCGCGCACCCGCCGTTCAATGGCGGCCTCGTCGGCCAGATGCTCTTCCCGCAAGCGATAAGCGACATTGTCGAAAACCGAAAGGGAATCGAACAGCGCGCCTTCCTGAAAGACGATTCCCATGCGCGCGCGAAGGGGCTGAAGGCTAGCCTCGGGAAGGGGAACCAGGTCCTGTCCCTCGATCAGCACCTGGCCGCCGTCGGGCTTCAGCAGCCCCAGCATCAGCTTCAGGAGGACGGACTTTCCCGATCCGGTCACGCCCAGCAAGATCAAGGTCTGGCCGGCTCCGAGAACAAAAGAGACACTGCTCAGTACTCGCTTGCTGTCGAAAGAGAGGGAGACGTCGCGAAGCTCAATAGCGGGAACGCTCATACGGGACACGGGAATACGGGAACACGGGGTTCGGGATTAGGGGTTCGGGGTTCGGGACACGGAACACAGTGCGGCGGAGCCGCAACCAAAGCCGTGCCATGGCCGTCCCGGCCATGCTCGAGCACGGGCGGGACGCCCGTGGCACAAAATCTTAGCGCGCCGCGAAGAAGCCTGGAAATAGTAGTACAGGACACGGGGTTCGGGACACGGGACTTCGCATACACTCGCGCTTGCGTTCGAACCCTGCCGGGCTTCACCGAACGTATTTGTTCTCCTATGGTCATGGCGTTCGACGCTTTCCCCGAATCCCGAACCCCTAATCCCGAATCCCTAACCCCGCGTTTCCCTTTCCTGTGCCCCGTGTCTCTAACTCCGTGTCCCGTTCTAGAAGAATCCAATTCCAATCAGGAACTTGGTGATGAAAAAATCGACCACCACGATGAGCACCGAGGCGACCACCATGGCTTGGGTCGTGGCGCGCCCCACTCCCTCCGTACCGCCGGTAGTGTGCAGCCCCTGGTAGCAACCCACCAGGGAAATCAGGACGGCAAAGAAGACCGGTTTGATGAGACCCTGCGTGACATCATGGTAAGTCAGCGCCTGGTAGGCGGAAGTCCAGTACTCCGCCGTGGTCAGGCGAACCGTGTAATAGCTTACGAAGTAGCCTCCCAACATGCCGCAAAAATCCGCCATGATGGTGAGAAGGGGCAGCGTCACCACCGTGGCAAGCAGGCGCGGGATCACCAGCTTACGCAGAGGGTCGGTGCCCAAGGCGCGCATGGCGTCAACCTGCTCGCTGACCACCATGGAGCCGATTTCGGAGGCAATGCCGGAACTATTGCGCCCCGCCATCATCAGGCCGGTCAGCACAGGGCCCAACTCGAGGACCAGACTTAAGGCCACCACTTTGCCCATCAACCCCACCTCGCCGAACGCGCTCAGCGTGCGGTAGGACTGCAAGGCCAGGACTCCGCCCGTAAAAAACCCGATCAGCAGAACGATGGGCAGGGAGCCGAAACCAATTATGTCCATCTGCATCAGGGTATCGACAAAGTAGTGGGGCGGGGTGAAAGTGTGCCGCAGGGAACTGACCAAAAGGACGGTGAATTCCTGAACCGCCTGCACCCAACGCTTCAAAGCAGCAGAAATCATCGTAATGATCATCAGGCTCGGTCAGTCATGCATTAGCAATCGACGAGGATGACTGAAGGGCCACTGTAGCCAGCGGGGTGGGGGGAAGTCAAGCGCTGCTAAGGATTCGGGAGCTGGCGGGACTTTCATAGGCCTGTAGCGCTGAAATCAGTCAAGCCGTTAGTGTTCTGAAGGATAGGTCCGGCCAGGGTGTATAGACCACGTCTGGGGCAAGGTGGGGAAGCGCCTGGAGGAATTGGCCCAGCGCTCGGAGGGTCTTGTCCCTCTGTTCCCACTGCCAGTGTACTCTTGGTCGTGTTCGTGAGCGTCCAGAACATCGGACACGGGCGCACGACATGCCATCCGGGCTATCCGAAGTCCGCGCTTTTCAACAGACTGCTAGAGGTTGCTTGCGAGGTACTGCTGAAGCAGGTCAAGCCGGAATCGAACGTCATCGATGTCAACTTGCAAGACCACCTGATCGGCTAGCAATTGGCTTCTAAACGCAAGAGCGGTGGCCGTATCCACACCGTCCAAGCCCTGCAAAGCCTTAGCGATCTCGGCATCGTGGCCGAGGAGTGTTTTTAGTTGGTGTTCTTGAAGGCCAATCGTGTCTTCTATCTGCCTTTTCAGGATGACTGCCTGCCGCGCCACATCGTCGAACTGGCTGGTCTTCCAATCCATGTACGCCGAGACCGAATTGTCCAGGTGTTTGTTCGCGGAGTGCCGCCCCAGATCGTAGGAGAGCGTGAATTCAGCAAAGGCTCCAGCCCGTGAGACGCTAGGATAAGTGGCATCTCCCAATTGCCGGTGGATCCCCCCACCCAGTGCGATATCCCATCCGTTTTCCTTTCCCAGTTTGTCGAGCGCCTGCTGGTTTAGCTCTTCGGTTCGTAATTTCTCCCCGATAAGCACACGCAGGGGCACGTCGCTCATTTGGGGAACGTACGGTGAAGTGATCCCGGTTAGCGCTGCGGTGCGACTCATGTCCAATCGCACTCGGGCCGATTGCAGATAATAGACCGCGGGGCGCGTCATATTTTGGGCTTGAACCAACTTCTCATCTTCGGCGATAAGCCTTTCCAATTTTCCGGAGGCTTGATCGATAAGATCGAGCCTGTGTCTCAAAACATCCCTTTCGATTTTAGGTAGGGCATAGTAGATATGCTGCTGCGCTTCTGCCGTGGCGCTGTAAAGGTTGCAGGTGGTCATGGCGGCTTTCATCGTCAGGGAGGCTTTTCTGTCATCGGCAAGACTATTGGTTACGCCCAATACCAATTGAGGGGGTGTGCCTGAATTGGGCACAACCGGCCCTGCCGTGACCGACGGACTGCGTAGGAGATCGCGCTGAGCGGCGGCCTGCTCCATGATGTTCTTGCAGTAGGCAGCCTCCGCGGCGTCATTTTCCTGCGCGAGAGCGCAGGGTGGGAGCAAAAAGAAGGCAACGATCAGTAGTGTATATTTCATAGGGTTCAACCTAGAAGAGAATCGGCTTTGCCCCTAGAAACAACGTTTTCGATTTGGCGGAGTCGGGAACGGACAATTCGACTTGGGCCAAAAATCCGCGAAGCTCCGTGCGGAAAATCGGGTGCGTGGCCTGCTGCTCACCCACAAACGTGCGCTTGAGGCGTCCGACTTGGCGGCAAGCGATGAAACTCAGGTAGCAGTCGTATACCGGAGTGTCTTCTACCGCTGCGGCTTGATTGTCATAAGGCACGAAAACCAGAGAAATATTTCCGCCATCAATCGCAGCCCAATAGGGTGTCGTTTTCGCAATATCGAGAGCTTGGTCAAACTTCTGGATCTGACTTTTTTCTGTGGCAATCTGGCTCTGAGCGGTTGCAACGGTGATGCCCAGCGTGGCGATCTCAGATTCCAGCTCAGCCCTCTTGTCCAAGGTGTCCAGATAGGTCGTCGTAGTCGTGGTTTTGTCGATGATGTTGTCTTGGAGGAGTACCGCCCCAATCCTGCTGTCGGTAAAGTCGCTGGAGGACTTGGCGAGATCGGTTTCAGCTTCGATGGCGTCGGTCTTAGTAATGAGGCCCGCCGTGAGTTCTTTGTGGATGGAAGCCTCGATCGCGCGTGACTCCTCCAGCACTTGCGCCGTTCGGACGTTGTCCGATTCCTTCTGCCCGGTTAAATGGACGAGCTCGGGACCGGTTTCCTGCCTAAACTTGCACTCCCTCGCAATTGCCTCGTCCAAAGCCGGGCGCAACTTCTCTAGCGCTGCTTTATGCGTCTGCGCCTCCGCCACTGTCTGTTGCAACTTGTCGATATCGAGTTTTAGGTCTTCCACAGTGGTCGCCGTGACGAGGAGTTTACCCGTCAAATCGAGGGTGTCCTTATCCTGCGGTGAGAAGATGATGGGTGCGACCCAAGTAGTGCTGATCGCATAAAATCCGGCGCCGAAGCCGTAGATAAGCACTCCGGCAAGGACGGCATAGAGGGTTACGATGGCAAAGAGTCGATATGACGTCAGTACCAACGTGTTGATCAAGGGCTTGAACTCGAGCTGCAGGTTTATCACACTCTCCCTCTCAATATAGAAGCGGGCTCAAGGGCGAAATTGCGTCGGCTCTCCGCTTTCGCGACCTCCGGCTGGGGTTGCGCTTTGGTCCGGCTGCCCCAATCGCTAAAGTCAAACGTTAGAAGTGATAATACGGTGAGGTAGAAAGAATTGATGACCCACCAAAAGCCAAAAAGAACGAAGTTTAAGGGGTTGTTAATTCTCTGATCGGGGCATTGCTTGGTGATGACCAAGTGCAAAATCGCCCCGACCGCCAAAGCCAGAATCGGGGTGACCGGATTGAGCCAGAACAGGGGCGCAAACAGGGGGGCGATGAAGATTGAAATAGTGAATACGATTAACGTCAAAGGTGCGATGGTCAGGTTGTAGATTCCGTTCGGGTGGACCTTGCCGACGTGCTGCCGAAGCAACCTGTAGGTCAGAAACAGATCGCGTACGCCGCTCTTGCGCCAGCGGTACTGTTGTTTGAAGAACTGTGTGTATCCTTCCGGTGCTTTCGTCCAACACTTGGCGTCGACATTGACATAGGTGTGATACCCCATGAGCAGAGCATGGTGGGTTATGTAGCGGTCTTCCCCCTCGATGACGTCGACTCCAAACCATTTGCGAGTCAGGATTTTGGGTTCAATGGCTTCAAACAACTCCCGCCGAATCGCCAACAAATAGCCACCCACGCAGGTAACGGTTCGCGTCCAGTTTTCCACGGTTTTCCAGAGATCGAAGGCGAGGTAGTAGACGAACGTTTGCACCTGAGTGAGGGCATTGACATTCGGGTTGCACACTCCCACTTTCCCGCCAACTACTCCCATCTTCGGGTCTCGGAAGCATGAAACCAGTTGCCGGATCGTGTCCCTGGCGAAAATGCAGTCCGAATCAATCACGATGATGATGTCCGACTTGGATCCGTGCGATGCCCCAATCAAGGTCTTTGACTTCCCCATGTTGCGTGTGTTTCGCCGAGCGATCACCCGTCCGGGAAAATCATCTGCCGCCTTCTGAATCCACTCGAAGCTATCGTCTTTGGAGCAATCATCCGTAGCAATCACTTGAAATTTATCGATCGGGTAATCGCATTCCAGAATCGTCCGAATGGAATGGTACACATCAGGACCTTCGTTGTAGCATGGCACCAGAATTGCCACCGTCGGCTCCAGGGAAAAGTCTTGCTCTACCCTTGCCCATTTCGGGTGGGCGACACGAAGCAAAATTGCCCAAGCCTCCTTCATGACACTTAGGATCAGTCGCAAGGCCAGAACGGCCAATAAGAAAGTCAGCATGGCCGCCTATCGCCCTCCCATCGGAGTGAATTTCACACTACGGAAGTAGGCATATCGAGTCATTCCGAGCGTTGCCATCCCGCCCCATTTGTCACTATTCGTGCCACGATGCTGGAGCATGATGCGAGCGGGAGCCGAGGGGATGTTTCGGGTAAGCGTGGCCTTTAGCGTGCCATCGATAAAAACTTGCACCTTGGCCGGCTCCCACACCAGCGTGTAAGTATGGAAACCCGTGGCTAAATCGTGATTGGGCAGTTCTATCGATTGCTTCATTTCGGAGGTTGGCGGATGAAGGGGATCGGGGTTCTTCCAACTCGTTATCCACATCGCGTCTTGATTTCCCACAAACTCCAGATCGATTTCAGTTTCGGAGTTGGTGTCATAGAGGAATGCAGAGGATACGGCTCCGGAGTGGGCTCCACCCCCACCGTTCGGCGTAATGGATGGGGACGTCATTCGCATTACAAACTCATAGCTCCCGTATCCGAACTTTTCCTTTGAGAAGATCAGGCCCCCTTGTGAAAATACCCCGTCATCCGTTTGGGTCTGATCCACCGCTATTCGGAGCATGCCGGTTGAGAAATCCAACATCTCGGCCGTGTAGATGCCCGAGTTGATTCCGAGCTGCGAATCCGGGGATTTGTATGTTGCGACGATCCACCGGGAGGAATCGAGTTGCCCCGAGTCAAATTGATCGCTAAAAATCGGACCGCCTTGGGGAGATGGGCAGGAAAACGTGCCGAGAGCAAGCAACGTCGCGGCCATGGCTAGCAGTGTGGTCATCGGTTTGAATTCCTTTTCCTTCATTCGATCCATAGTCTAAGCACCTACAACCCTGTGCGCTCCTCCTGGGTGTCCCAAAGAGCGGAAGGTTTCGCCGGGACTGCTTAGGTTTGGGGACGGCAACGGACAATCGGACGATTCTGGGGATCAGACTCCCAGGCCGGGGGGCCCGGCTCCCGCTGCTGTTGCTTGAAGAGACGCTCGTTGCGCCGGTCGGCGGGTGGCATGACTCCGGTGCGTGGCCCGTTCGATCCGATGGTCGTCCGGTCCAAAGCGAACATCGACGTCCTTGCGATCCTTACGCTCGTCTTTTCGGCTCGGCGATACGACAATCATAGAAGTCCCTCATATATAGATATCGTCACTAATGAGAGAATCCTAAGGCCCAATTTGCTGGGGACGTAGTTTTTATACTCCCCTGAATCTTCCTCAAAGTTGTACGTCACATGGTTTTATAGGTGATTGACAAATAGACCAAAATGCGGCGGGCGCCGCCCTTTAGGGCGGGACATGCCGGGCTCAAGTCCGGCGCTACACTCGACATTAGGTCGCTACCCGAAATGCCGACCGATTGCCCACAAGAGACGCGATGGTGGGGAATGAAAACTGAACACAACAATTATCAGTGTGACGGCGACGCACAGGATGGACTTAATGACTGGTGGTGTGAGTTCGCGGGGATGAAGCCGACCGAGCAGATGAAGGGGTAGCCCGATTGGGTACCTCTCCTGCGCCCGCGCTGAGCAGGACCATCGTGAGTGCTAATCTAAACAGATCGCTCTTAGAATTGTGCATCTCAATCCGGGTTAGGGCGCGATAAACTCCGGCTCTTTCGATCGATTGGCACAGCGTGCTCGACAAGGTGGTACCGTCGATTGGCAAAGCGATCCCTCACCCGTCTCGACTTGTCGAGACACCCTCTCCCCCTGGAGAGGGTAGTCCTATTCTCTACCTTCTCCGAGGGGAGAAGGTGCTGAGGTACAAAGCGGATGAGGGGTTCCTTGAATCGAAGTGGCGGCCTTCAAAACGCGTCAGAATCGTTGCCAAAAAGAACACGCTCGTAGCGCCTGTTCTGTAGGTCCGTGGTTTGTCCCTTAATGTCAAAGAGAAGCCGCGGACCTACAGAACAGGTCCGCGCTACTCACGCTCAAACGCGATCTGCCGATGTTAGAAAAGAACCGCAGAAGAAGACAAGCTGCGCCCGCCTCTGCGCTACGCCCTCCGGACGACGTGTTTGGTTGCGGTTTGACCAAGCCATGCAGGGTCGGCGCTTGCATCGAACTCAATGAATGCGCCAACCCACGTTCAATCGTCAATCGGAAATCGAGAATTCAGAAGGGCCACTTCCAATCGCGAATCTCCGGCATGTCGTCTCCGACTCGCTGGATGTATTCTTTGTGCTGGATCAGTTTGACCTGCAGGCGCTGCTTGGCGAGCGCGGCTACGTTGCGCAAGCGCGGCACGCGGTCGTACACGTCCATAGCCAGGTGAAAGCGGTCGATCTCATTCATCACGGTCATGTCAAATGCGGTGGTGGTGGTGCCTTCTTCCTTGTATCCGCGCACGTGCAGGTTGGCGTGATTGTTCCTTCGATAGGTTAGCCGGTGGATCAACCACGGGTATCCGTGGAAGGCAAAGACAATGGGCTTGTCGGTGGTGAAAAGCAAATCGAAGTTGCGGTCGGAGAGCCCATGCGGATGCTCGCTCGCGGGCTGCAAGGTCATGAGGTCCACCACATTGATGACGCGAATTTTCAGGTCGGGAACGGACTGGCGAAGCAGGGACACGGCGGCGAGGGTTTCAAGCGTGGGGACGTCGCCCGAGCAGGCCATGACCACATCGGGTTCGGAGCCTTCATCGTTGGAGGCCCAGTCCCAAATGCCGATGCCCGTCGTGCAATGGGCAATGGCGGAAGTCATATCGAGCCACTGGGGCGCCGGCTGCTTACCCGCCACGATCACGTTGACGTAATGGCGACTGCGCAGGCAGTGGTCGGTAACGGAGAGCAGCGTGTTGGCGTCGGGCGGAAGATAGACGCGCACGATGTCCGCCTTCTTGTTCACCACGTGATCGATGAAGCCCGGGTCCTGGTGGCTGAAGCCGTTGTGGTCCTGCCTCCAGACCAGCGAAGTGAGCAGGTAGTTGAGAGAAGCGATGGGTCTCCGCCAAGGAATATGCCGCGTCACCTTCAGCCACTTGGCGTGCTGGTTGAACATGGAGTCGATGATGTGAATAAACGCCTCGTAGCAGGAGAAGAAGCCGTGCCGCCCGGTAAGCAGATAACCTTCGAGCCAGCCCTGGCACATATGCTCGCTCAGTACCTCCAGCACACGTCCATCGGGACTGAGGTGATCGTCGGTAGGAAGAATTTCCGCCGTGGAAACGCGATTGGTCACCTCGAAGAGGTCTCCCAGGCGGTTAGAGGCCGTCTCATCCGGGCCGACAACTCGGAAGTTGCGGCTTTCGGCGTTCAGCTTCATCACGTCGCGCAGAAAGCGTCCCATGACGCGCGTGGACTCGGCTTCCACGCCCCCGGGCTTGGGAATTTTCACCGCATAGTCGCGGAAATCGGGCATCACCAGGTCGCGCAGCAGTACCCCACCGTTGGCGATGGGATTTGCGCCCATTCGCCGGGTACCCTGCGGCGCAAGCTCGGCAAGTTCCGGCAGCAGCGTGCCGTTTTGGTCAAAGAGCTCTTCTGCCTTGTAGCTTCTCATCCACTCTTCCAGCATCTTCAACCGGTCGGGGTGCGTGGCCAGGTCCGCCAGCGGCACCTGGTGCGAGCGAAAGGAGTCTTCCACCGGTTTGCCGTCCACGAACTTCGGCCCGGTCCAGCCCTTGGGCGTGCGCAGAACGATCATGGGCCAGCGTGGCCGGGTGTGGAATCCGTTCGCGCGCGCGTCCTGCTGGATCGAGCGGATTTCTGCCAGGACGGCTTCAAGAGTCGCCGCCATCGTCTGGTGCAAAGGTTCGGGATCATGGCCTTCGACAAAATACGGTTTATAGCCGTACCCCGTCAGCAGGCTCGTCAGTTCTTCTTTGCCGATCCGCGCCAGCACGGTAGGATTCGCAATCTTGTAACCGTTCAAATGCAGAATGGGCAGCACGGCGCCGTCGCGAACCGGGTTGAGGAACTTGTTTGAATGCCAACTGGCCGCCAGCGGTCCGGATTCCGCCTCTCCGTCACCCACGACGCACGCCACGATCAGGTCGGGATTGTCAAACACTGCACCGTAGGCGTGCGCAATAGAGTAACCGAGCTCTCCGCCCTCGTGAATTGAGCCGGGAGTCTCAGGCGCCACGTGGCTGGGAATGCCGCCCGGGAACGAAAACTGCTTGAAAAGCCGCTGAATGCCCGCGGCGTTTTGCGGTATGTTCGGATAGACTTCGCTGTAAGTCCCCTCCAGATAGGTGTTCGCCACCAGGCCCGGTCCGCCATGCCCGGGGCCGGTGACGTAGATCATGTTCAAGTCGTGCTTTTTGATCAGGCGGTTCAGATGCACGTAGATGAAGTTCAGCCCTGGCGTTGTTCCCCAATGGCCGAGCAATCGGGGCTTGACGTGCTCGATCTTGAGCGCCACCTTGAGCAGAGGGTTGTCCATCAAGTAAATCTGCCCAACCGAAAGATAATTCGCCGCACGCCAGTAAGCATGCATCCGGCGGAGTTCTTCCGCGGCGAGGATGTTTTCCGGAAGAGGTGAAGACGTAGAATGTTTTGATGACGTTTCCATTGCAGCCTCCATTTTTGACCGCGATGTAATCCACTACCAGCCCGCGTCTTCCATTTTACCAGCGCCCTGCGGCTGCACGGTTACAATCCTATGAAGTAATCTTGAAGCCATTCTGCGGCACATCGGGTTATGGGGCAGGTTTGAAAGAACGCGTGACTGGGGAGGGGAATGCCTGCGGGCCTTCGGCGAGGATTCTTAGCTCTTCCAAAATTTCCAGGCGGGGGATTTTTGCGCCCCTGTAGCCTCGGCGGTCTTGCGCCGGGCTTTTTCGATCCGTTTGACTTCCCGCTCGACGAACTCGAGTTCGCGGATAAAGTCGCGGGCGCTTGCGGGGCGATGAAGCGGGTCTTTTTCCAGGCAATGCGTCACCAAATCGATGAGAGGGTCCGGGATGTTCAGATCGGCATGGGCCACGCGAATCGAGATGGGGCTTCCCTGGATGTGGGCGGTCATCCAATCGCCGGCATGGGTGGCTTTGAAAGGCAGGTGCTTGGTGAGCATCTCATACAGGATAACTCCCAGCGAGTAGAGGTCGGAGCGGCCATCCACCTCACGGCTGGGTCTCCCCAACGCTTGCTCGGGTGAGGCGTACTGCACCGTTCCAATGACGGTGTCGGGAGATGTGCGGAATTGGCCGCCCACGATGGCTTCTTTGAACTGAGAACTGCCGAAGCCCAGAAGCTTGATCTTCTCATCGCTCCGGCCGCCTAACACGAAGATCCATTCCGGCTTGACGTCGCGGTGGATAAGGCCCCGGCGATGCGCTGCATCAAGTCCGGCAGCTACCTGCTTCGCGATGGTACAGGCACGCAGCGGCGCGAGCGGGCCATCCTGCTCGATGATCTCCTGCAGATTTCGGCCCGGCGTGTACTCCGAAACGATAAACGGGAGACCGTCGGTAGAGTCGTCGATGGCCACGACTTGTGCGACGTTCGCATGATGCAGTTTCCTTTGTGGGTTGGCGGTCTGCTTGAAAAGTTTGACATACTCCGGGTTGCCCGCCAGGTGCCGGTGGAGCAAATGTAGAATGAGAAACTCCGTCCGCTTGACGCGTATCGCCTTGTACCTGCTGCTAACGGCATCTTGGCCCACCTTGGAAAGTATGCGGTACTTGCCCTTGATCACCGCGCCCTCGGGCCAATCCTCCATCGCCACCAAGGGCGCCTCGTCACTCGGGCATACGCTCAGATCATCGGAGTGAATCGCGTGGCATTGCGGACAGGTTTTCATGAGCAGGGTGAGCTACGGCGTAGCGGGGATAGAGTAGCACAAACGAGGGCAATGGCAAGGACTGTCGCGAAGGCCCGCTATTTCTTCCGTGGATAATGGGCTTCTATCAAGGTGCGCATTCCGCCGCGGGCGGAGAATTCTCCTCTCACCACGGCCCACTTCGGCTTGCAGGCGCGCGCCGCGTCGTCCAGGATGCGATTGACGGCGTTTTCGTTGAAGATTCCGACGTTGCGGAAAGCCACCACGTAGGACTTCAGGGACTTCAATTCCAGGCACAGCTTGTCCGGCATGTAGTGAATCGTGATGGTCCCAAAATCCGGCAGCCCCGTGCGCGGGCAGATACATGTGAATTCGGGGACGGTGATGGTAATCTCGTAACCGTGGTACTGATTATCCCAAGTCTCGATCTCAGGCAGTTCGGCGTGCACACCTCCGCGGGCGTGTTCGCGCGTGTACTCAGGCTTGTGGGTCTTCCGTGGCATGGCTTCCTCCCAATCAATCAGGATAGACTGAACGACGGGACTTTGCACATGTGATTCTCGCCGGCGTTTGAAAATCCGCAACTCCTGGTTTGCGCCCGACTAGCTGCGGTTGTGCTTAACAAAGGATCCAAAGTGGGCCCCTGCCGTTCCCAAAGGGTCACAGTGGGACTACGCCAGATGGAGGTTCCCAGGTGACGGGCGTTCGGAGCCGTAATCCGTAATTTCAGCTTGCGATCATCGATGTATAATATTTAAAATAAACGACTTGTATCTAATATCGGATTTATATTGACAACGCAACGCTCAACATTTATTCTAGCAGGCGACTAATGGAGTGCTTCATGCATCTATTAGGCATGGGTAACAGCCTGAACTAGGCGGGCAGTCGTCCGTCATTTGAGGGAGGAGTAAGCGATATGGGCAAGATCATAGGAATCGACCTTGGTACCACAAATTCGGTGGTGGCAGTCATGGAGGGCGGGGAGCCGACAGTGATTACGAATCCCGAGGGCGGCCGCACGACCCCGTCGGTGGTGGCGTTTACGAAGTCGGGCGAGCGGCTGGTGGGCCAGGTGGCCAAGCGCCAGTCGATCACCAATCCTGAGAATACCGTGTATTCCATCAAGCGGTTTATGGGACGCCGCTTCGATGAGGTTGGGAGCGAAATCAAGACGGTGCCTTACAAGGTAGTCCCGGATTCCAACGGCAACGTGCGCGTGCAAGCGCTGGGCAAGGAGTACTCCCCGCCGGAGGTCTCCGCCATGATTTTGCAGAAGATGAAGGATGCGGCGGAGCAGCATCTGGGCGAAAAGGTAACCCAAGCCGTGATTACGGTGCCGGCTTACTTCAATGACGCGCAGCGCCAGGCCACCAAGGACGCGGGCAAGATCGCTGGACTCGAAGTTCTACGCATCGTGAATGAGCCCACGGCGGCGGCGTTGGCTTACGGGCTCGACAAGAAGAAGGACGAGACGATTGCCGTCTACGACTTCGGCGGCGGTACTTTCGATATTTCCATCCTGGAAGTGGGCGAAGGCGTGGTGGAAGTGAAATCCACCAACGGCGACACGCACCTGGGCGGCGACGACATTGATAAGCGCGTTATGGACTGGATTGTCGAGGAGTTCCACAAAGACCAGGGCATTGACCTCGCCAAGGACCGCATGGCCCTGCAGCGTTTGAAGGAAGCGGCGGAGAAGGCCAAGATGGAACTCTCCACCGTCCTCGAAACCGAAATCAATCTGCCCTTCATCACCGCGGACGCTTCCGGCCCCAAGCACCTGGCCATGAAGCTGACGCGCGGACGCTTCGAACAGTTGTGCGAGGACATTTTCCAGCGCTCGGTGGGCCCGGTGAAGCAGGCGCTGAAGGACGCCGGGGTTACGACCGACAAGATCGATGAAGTGGTGTTGGTAGGCGGCTCCATCCGCATTCCGCGAGTGCAACAGATCGTCAAGGATCTGTTCGGAGGCAAGGAACCCCACAAGGGTGTGAACCCGGACGAAGTCGTGGCGGTGGGCGCAGCGATTCAGGCGGGCGTGCTGGGCGGCGAAGTGAAAGACCTGCTGCTCCTGGACGTGACCCCGCTGACGTTGGGGGTGGAAACCCTGGGCGGTGTGATGACCCCTCTGATCCAGCGCAATACAACGATTCCCACTCGCAAGACCGAGACGTTTTCGACGGCGGCGGACAGCCAGACCTCGGTGGAAATCCACGTCCTGCAAGGCGAGCGGCCGATGGCGAATGGCAACCGCACGCTGGGCAAATTCCATCTGGTGGGCATTCCACCCGCTCCGCGCGGAATACCGCAGGTTGAGGTTACGTTCGACATTGACGCGAACGGCATCCTGAACGTTTCTGCGAAGGATTTGGGCACTGGCAAGGAGCAGAAGATCACGATCACCTCGTCCAGCGGCCTCAACAAGGATGAAGTGGAGCGCATGACCAAAGAGGGCGAGCTCCACGCCGAGGAAGACAAACGGCGCAAAGAGGAAGTGGAAGTGAAGAACAAGGCCGATTCCATGGTGTACTCGGTTGAGAAGATGCTCAGGGAGAATCGGGAGAAGATCTCCGAAGGGGATGCCAAATCGATCGAATCGGCGCTGGAAGAGGCAAAGAAGGCCATCCAGGAAGGCGACACGGGCAAGATCACCGCGACCGTCGAGAAGTTGACAACTGCGTCCCACAAGCTCGCGGAAGCCATGTACAAGCAAGCGGCTTCCGCCAAAGCGGCGTCGGACGCGAGCGCCGGCGGAGGCGCGGCGGGGGCGGAACAGGGTCCCACCGACAGCGGCGCGCAGGGCAAGCCCAAGGGTGAAGGAGAAGTGATCGACGCGGAAGTTGTGGACGACGATAAGAAGAAGAGCTGAAAGCAGGAGACAGGAGTCAGAAGTCAGGAGCCAGAAGCACTTGACTCCGGACTCCGAACTCCGGACTCCGGACAATCATATGGAACATCGTGCCCAAGTGCCCGTCCAATGCCCGGTTTGTAATTGGCGGCAGTTTGTAGAAGTGGAAGTCGAGGATTTTGACAAGGTGGCCGGGGCCGAACTGCGCCAACACCTGGAGGCGTGGATCGCCTCGCGCTGCCCCGACCATCTCAGACCGATTTTGGATATGACGAAGAACTGAAAGAAAGTCTTCAGTTGTCAGTTTTCAGTTCGGAGTGAGTAGCGCGGACCTGCTCTTTTAGGTCCGCGGCTTTTCGGTGTTTCGTAGGGCCGAACCGCGTTCGGCCCAGGGCTAGCGCCGCTGGCCTAGATTGGGTCGCCCCTTTGGGCTCAAGATCGAGCGGCCTGCAGACCCGCAAACCGGTCTGCGCCACTCGCGGGTAACTTGGGAAGGGGCCGGGAGCCGGGAATGATTCGCGTGGAGTTGAGCAAGGACAAAATTCAGAACTTCTGCGTGAAGTGGAAAATTGCGGAGCTTGCCCTCTTCGGCTCGGTGCTACGTGAAGATTTCCGGCCAAGCAGCGACATTGACGTGTTGGCAAGCTTTGAGCCGGCAGCCCGGTGGAGTCTTATGGCCATGGTTGAGATGCAGGACGAGTTAGAGAAAATCTTGGGCCGCAAGGTGGATCTGGTTGAGCGAAGCGCTATCGAACGCAGTGAGAATTACATTCGCCGCCGGCACATCTTGGGCTCAGCGGAACCGTTCTATGTGGCGCGATGACGCTCGGCTTTTGGACATGCTTTTGGCGGCGAGGGAACTGGATAAATATACCGAAGGTGTTTCGTTTGCGGAATTTGACCGGGACCGGTTGCTTCAGCACGCCGTCATTCGGCTGATTGAGATTATCGGAGAGGCAGCTCGAAACATCTCGGCCGACTTCAAAGCAGCTCACCCCGAAATCCCCTGGTCGGGAATTGTCGGAATGCGGAACCGGCTGATTCACGAGTATTTCCGGGTTGCCACGGACAAAGTCTGGGAGGTTGTAAAGAAGGACATGGCTGCATTGGTCGCGCTGATCGAGCCGCTAGTCCCTCCGGAGGAACCGAGCTAACCAGGATTATCCAAGGCGAGTTTCCAAATCGATGCGGGGAAATCGGACGGTGGAAATGAGAGTTCAGCGTGCTCGCTTACCCGAATTCGTAAATGCGCGCTTGAACTCTTCCCAGGGGCGGGTTTTGCCTGCCAGTTGCTCTTGCCGCGCCTTACGCAGCCTGCGCAGCAGACCGGGATTGTGCAAGATAAGGAAATCTTCGAAGGCGTCGCGCCAGCCGTCCAACGCTTCGCCGGCGCGAAGCCATTTGTTATACAGATCAACAGGGATTTCGACGGTCTGGCCCATGTTCCGCTTCTGTACTTTACGATATCGCAGTTTCACACCAGGAGCAAGTTGGGCACTCGCAAAAAGTGCTGAAAGGAAGTGGGCAGTCGTCCGTAGTCCGTTGTCCGTAGTAAGCCACGGGCGGCGCATACATTAACATCCCGCTACGCGGGCTACCGACGACTGAAAACTGATGACTGACAACGGACAACTGGCAGCGGACAACTGACGTTCTTTTCCCAGGTTTTCACCATGCCTACAGGCACACAAAAAGACTATTACGGGGTTCTCGGCGTCAGTCGTGACGCCAAGCCGGAGGAGATCCGCAAGTCCTACCGCCATCTGGCGCGCAAGTATCACCCGGACGTCAATCCGGGCAACAAAGGCGCCGAAGAGAAGTTCAAGCAACTTTCCGAAGCCTACGAAATCCTGAGCGACGAGAAGAAGCGCAAGATCTACGATCAGTACGGATTCTACTCTGACAACCTTCCCCCTGGGGGTTACGGTCCCGGCCCTGGTTCGAGTGGAATCCCGCATTCGCCCCCGCCCGGTGTGGACTTCTCGGGTTTCGACTTTTCCAACATGGACGACGCGGCCGCCGAACCCGGCCATCGGGCGGGTGGGTTTGGCGGCGGCTTCCGCGATATATTTTCCCAGATTTTTTCTCGCGGCGAGCGTGAGGCGGCGAGCGAGGAGCCGGAAAAGGGCTCGGACATTGAATACCGGATGCGATTAGGTTTTTGGGACGCCATCCGCGGAGCGCAGGTTCGTGTCACCGTGGCGCGTGAAGATGCGTGTACCACCTGTCACGGGACCGGCACAACTCCCGGCCCGGCGGTGACTTGTACGAACTGCGCAGGCACCGGCAAAACCACCAAGCAGGTGGGCGCCATGCGCTTCGAGATGACGTGCCCGCAATGTGGAGGCAGCGGCAAACAGCGCCGGCCCTGCCCCAAATGCCACGGCACAGGCTCCCTTCATGCGCCCGAGACGCTGAACGTGAGGATTCCGCCCGGCGTTGACACAGGCTCGCGCGTGCGCATTCCGGGCAAGGGCAATGCCGGAATTCAGGGAGGGCCGCCCGGCGATCTCTACATTGTTACTGAGGTGGAGCCGCATTCCGTGTTCGAGCGCCGGGGCGACAACTTTTACGTCAAGCTGCCGGTGACCATTACCGAAGCGGCCTTGGGCGCCAAGATCGAGGTGCCCACCATCGACGGCTTGAGCACCATCAAGATTCCACCCGGCACCCAAAGCGGACAGAAGCTGCGCCTGCGTGGCAAGGGCGCGCCGTCGCTGCGCGAGTCGTCGGGAGAGTTGCGAGGCGACGAATTTGTGGAAGTGCAGGTGATGGTTCCACACGTCGCCGACGAGCGAACGAAGGAAATCCTCCGCGAGCTCTCGCGCTTGAACCCGGATGATCCCAGGAAGGATCTGAGGGCAGCGGGGGCCAAGCCGTAGGCGGGCAGGAGGAATGAAACGGGAAACTAGAAATCGGAAACTGGAAACTCGGGGCGATTCTCGATTTTCCAGTTACCAGTTTCCAGTTTCTAGTTTCCAGTTACCAGTTTCTGGCTTTGATTCTTTATGGCCAAACGTGGCAGGAAAACTCGCGGCAAGGCTGGCTACATGATCTCGGCGGTGGCCGAGATGTACAACATCCACCCCCAGACGCTGCGCCTGTACGAGCGCGAGGGCTTGCTGATCCCATCGCGCTCCAACGGCAACACGCGCCTTTACGCCCCCGAGGATTTGGAGCAGCTTGAAACCATCCTGAATCTCACTCGCGACCTGGGAGTGAATCTGGCCGGCATCGAAATCATTTTGAACATGCGTCGGCGCATGCGCCTGATGCAGGATGAAATGCAGGCGTTCGTTGACTATGTGCAGAAGGAATTTCTGGAGCGTTCGGAAAAGGTCGAGGGAATGCAGAATGCCCTGGTGCGCATCAACCCGCTGCAAATGATCCGCAGCCGCGGGGGAGGAAAATAGCTGTCAGGTGCCAGGTGTTAGATATTGATCGTTTGTAGTCGCTATTTGCTACTCCGCCCGCAGGGCTGTCATCGGGTACACCTTAGTGGCGCGCCACGCGGGGACAAAGCTGGCCAGGAGCGCGACCAAGACCAGGGCCAGGGCCACCAAACCGAACACGGGGGGCTCGGCAAAACTCAGGGGAAAATTCAGCTTGCTGGAAACCAGGCGGGCGCCGCCAATGGCCGCCGCCACTCCGGCCACCAGACCCGGTAGCGTCAACACCAGGCCGTCCCGCAATACCAGGCCCAGTACTTTGTGCCGCTGCGCGCCCAAGGCCATGCGGATTCCGAACTCATGCGTGCGTTCGCTGACCGCATACGCCATCACGCTGTACAATCCGACCGCCGCCAACGCCACCGCGAGCATGCCGAGCGCGGAAAGCAAGCCCGCCACGATCCGCTCCGCGAACAAGCCCCCCTGCGTGTACTCGCTGAGTGGCGCCGTGTCGTACAGTCCGCTGCTCCGGGCCAGGGTCGCCACTTCACGCCGCAATGCCGCACGCGCGGCCCCCATGTCGCCGCTGGTCCGGATGTAGAAGAGGGCGGTATAGCCTGAATAGTAGATCTGCCGGAACGGTCCGTAAAAGAAGGCCGTGGGCGCCTCCGGCGGGGTGCGGTACTTGCTGTCTTTGACCATGCCTACCACGGTCGACCAGGTATCCGAAACGCGCACCCTGCGGCCGATGGGGTCCTTACCCTCAAAGTACTTCTGGGCAAAGGTCTGGTTGATGATAATCACCGGGAGAGTGTTGGTGTCGTCCTGCTCGGTGAAGTCCCGGCCCTCCAGCAAGGTGATGCGCATCAGGCGGAAGTACCCGGGGGCCACGATGGAGTACGGGAGAGAGATCACCCCACCCCGATCCTGCGAGAAGCCTTCCACCTCGACGCGGTCGCTCCCCATTGGAAAAATCGAAAGCGGAACCGAGTCCGCATAGCTCACCTGCTGGACGCCCGGAGCCGATTCCAGACGCAGACGCAGGTTGCGGTAGAACTCCTTTTCCTGACTTAACGAGTAGCCGTTGGTGGAAAGGTAGAAATGCGCCACCAATACGTTTCGCGAGTCGAAACCCGGATTAAGCGTGGCGAACTTGTGGAAACTCCGGACCGCCAGGCCGGCTCCGCAGAGCGCGAGCGTCGCGAGCGCCACCTCCGTCACCACCAGCGCCCCGCGGGCGCGGTGCGAGCGAGTGCCGGAAGTCCCGCTTCGCCCTCCCTCTTTCAGCGTTTCGATGATGTCCACGCGGCCGATGGACAAAGCCGGCATGATGGTTGAGAGCACGGCCGTGCTCGCGGAGATCAGTACCGTAAAGGCCAGCAGGTTGGCGCTTGGGTCCACGTGCAACAGCGGCTCAAAGGCGGCCCGAAGGGAAGGTTCAAAAAAGGGGAGCACGCGGTAGAGTGATTCTGCCAGCCAGTGCGCGAGCAAAACACCGACCATGGCGCCTGCGGCGGCCAACAGTAACACCTCCACCACTTGTTGCTGCGCGACCCTTCCCCGGCTGGCGCCCAAAGCAATGCGCACCCCAAATTCTCTCTGTCGGGAAACCGCGCGGGCCATCAAAAGGTTCGCGACGTTGGCGCAGCAGATCAACAGCACCAGAACGCACACGCCTGCCAGGAGGTACAGCGGATCGCGCAAGGTTGCCTGAAGACCGTACGATGCCTGCCATAGGGGAACCATCCAGGCGCCAATGCCCTTGTGCGTATCCGGGTGATCGGCGGCGATTCGGACCGCGATGACCCGAGCCTCCTCCCTCGCCTGCCCGATCGTGACGCCGGGTTTCAGGCGCGCAATGACATCGAGGAACCTGGCATTCCAGTCGTCGTCGGCCCAGGTGTTCAGGGCGCCCATCTCCAGGATCATGCTGAGCGGGACCCAGACATCGAAAGCCGCCCCGCCGTACGTGCCACGGAAATCCGGCGCTGTGACGCCGACGACGGTGATCGGGTGCCCGTTGACGCGAATCGCCCGCCCCACGATGCCAGGATCGGCGCCGAACTGGGTTGTCCACAGCCGGTGGCTGATGACGACGATGGGGGAGGCGCCAGGTACGTCCCGATCCTCTTCCGGCAGAAACAGGCGGCCCAGGAATGGCTTGACCCCCAGTACCGTAAAGAAGTTGGCCGAAACCACTTCCCCCATGGCGCGCCCGGGGTGATCGTTCGAGCCGATGGTGAAGAAGGAAGTGTGCGAGGCGATCACGCCCGAGGCCGCTGTCAGGCCCCGCTGGAAAGCACGAAAGCCCGGATGCGTGAGCTGGCCCAGCCGGGCCCCATCCGGGGCAATCCCTTCCAGCGCCACCAACTCGTGCGCGTTCCGCACGCCTGTAATCGGGCGCAGCAACACAGTGTCAATCCAACTGAACACCGTCGTGCTGGCGGCGATCCCCAGTGCGAGCGTGACCACGGCCACGGCCACGAACCCCGGGCTCTTGCGCAGAACTCGCCAAGCAAAACGCAAATCCCTCAGAATGTCAGGCATGTTGTCCTATTCGGAGCCACGCGATGCGACTCGCGTGCCAGAGGTCAATCGACTTTAGAGGGGAATTCTGAGACAGCGATCCTCTCGGGTCACGCCTCGATCGGGCCCTCGCGTCGACGGCGGACAAAAAACTCTTGTCGGATGTCCACCTGCTCCTCCGCCTACGGGCGGGCAATTAAGTTGCCATCCGCATCCGAGTCGTAACAAGCTGCGATTGAAGGGAGTGAGACCGGCTTTCAGACTGTCTCCGCTGCTGAAGTGTCCGATTGTGGGATTGTGCCATGCCGGTAACGAACAGCATGAAAGGCATATTTGTCCTTCGTCACTTGTCCTTCGCTGTTAACCTTAATGTCACCTTCGCTTTACCCTTTGCCTTCTGATTTTCTCTTGCGGTTTAGCGGCTCCCGCGACCTGCGGTTTCCTCTCACAAAACTTCCCCCCTCGGCCCGCGCTTGGACTAAAATCACAGCGGACAAATTACCATGCCGAAGTAGAGGCGGCTTTACGCCGGCATCTGGAGTTTCTACATTTTCAAGCGTCGGCGGCCTGAGTGAGGGCGCGGTCGGAGAGTTGGAAGCCGAGGGATTGAGCGTATTCGGGATGGTCGACGATTTCTTGGCGCAGCAGGGTGACGAGGTCG
>JBKQVI010000450.1:0-4520 GCA_052139985.1 Terriglobia bacterium | reverse complement strand
CCTGCCACGCCCAGGGCCTCTCCCTCACCAGATACACAAACCTCATTCCCTCACGTTCGCGCAATGCCCTATTCCTAAAAAACAAGCGCCATCCTATGGCGACCCGCTTAGAACAAATTTACCGTGGGGCAGGATGTCCGTGCCGGGACCCGAGAAGATGGTATAATGAATTTTCGGTTGTTCTCGGGGCAACCAAGACAATTTGCAGGCAAGAAGCGCCAGGCGAACTGCCGTGGTCGGAAGGCGGTTTCAATAGACACGGTCCTAGGCAGCGGCGCCGAGGCAATCAGGAGGCTAAATATGTATCCGGAAGAATTTGTGCAGCCCATGAGGGAGGAATTGACGCGCATTGGTTTTCAGGAATTGCGCACGGCGTCCGAGGTTGACGCATTGCTGACGAAACCCAGCGGCACGGTACTGGTGGTCGTTAATTCCATCTGCGGCTGCGCGGCGGGACGAGCACGACCGGCCGTCGCCGCGGCGCTTGAGAACAAGGCGCGGCCGGAGGTTTTGGCAACGGTGTTCGCAGGCCAGGACACCGATGCCACCACCCAGGCGCGCAGCTATTTTACGGGCTATCCACCGTCCTCACCCTCCGTTGCCCTACTTCGTGACGGCAAGTTGGTCTTCATGCTCGAGCGGAAAAATATTGAGGGACGCGATCCCTATGACATCGCCGAAGATCTAACCAAGGCTTTCGATCGCTTTTGCAGTCCGGCCAGCGTCGCACAGGCAAACTAACAGCGAGGCGCCCGTGTTGGGTCATGGAAAGTAAGGCGGCTGGTGCGATGAATGTCAACTTGTTGTAACGCAGCCTCTCTACCCGGGCGGGCCTCCCGCGGGAACATTTCTCCATTCAGCCCAGTGATCCGCGCTTCGTGACGAGCTCTTCGGCGAAGGCCCGGTACAAGGCAACGGTGTAGTGTTTGCCGTCGCTGGTGAATTCAAACAAAATCTTATAGTCCTTGTCGATCTTGCCGGAACCCCGCTCGGCGTATGCGCGGGAGAGATCGACATTCCAATCCTTCGCCTCGCGCGTCGTCCTCATTTTCCCGTTCGTCATCGCAGGAAAAGTCCACGGCCGAAAGGGAGGTGAACGTGGCCGCCGGCCATTGCTTTCCGTGGCGGTCAAGCGTATGGTATCGGGCAAAAGTTGAAGAGGAGAATTGCCTCTGAAGTGACTGCCATTTGACGCCATGGACATTGCTGTGTGCCCCAAGTGCGGAAGTATGAACCTCGACGTATCGAGGAGGCGAGGTTGGTGGGAGCGTTGGATTCTCGCCTGGATTGGCCTTAGGCCCCTCCGCTGCCTCGACTGCGAGACCCGTTTCTTCTCCTCCCGCAGTCCCGCATACTAAATCATTCGCCTCTTTGGCACGTGTGGGTGGGCGCCATCATCCGTGCAGCATCGTCTCAGAAATAGAACTTCAGAGCAAACTGAATCTCTCTTTGGTCGTTCTGTCCGTCACGTGTCGAACTGATGGTACCGAAGGTGGACGGCGAGGTGTAGTCGAGCGAACCCGGCGCGGCTACCACCCCGTTTCCGCTAAATCCCGGCGGGGAGAAGTTCGGGTGATTAACCAAATTGAAGAACTCCGACCGGAATTCCAGATGGGTTTTGTCCGACGTCCGGAAATCCTTGAAGAGCGAGAAATCGATGCGGTGGTAGCCCGGGCCGTAAAACTGCATTGGGGCTCCACCCAACGGTGCGTAGTCGGACTGGCCGATGGTGGTGGCGACGGGCGGATTGGTAAAGGCCGCCGGGTTCAACCAAGCATTCACGTTGTGCGGACCGCCGATGATGCTCTGCCCGGGAACCAGCAAGGCGTTGCAGCCGAAGCCGGAAGTCGTGCTGTTGACGCAGGGAACGTTCCCCGGCATACCATCCTCGAGGGTCAATATCCCGTTGGTTTTCCAGCCGCCCAGCGCGCCCTCCACGAATCGCCCGCCGTTCGTAAGGAGCCGCTTACCCTTACCCACGGGCAATTCGTAGCTGCCGCTCAGGTGCACGACCTTGGGATCGTCAAAGTCGCACCGGCCATAGTCTCCCTGGATGCCGAAGTGGGGAAGCATCGGCGCGCGGAAATAGAGCCCCGTCTCATTCAGCACGTCGGAGCCATTCGTCCGGCACGCCGAGTAGGTGAAGTTGGCAAGGAGATCGAGGCCCGCGCTGAAACGGCGCTCGAAGTTGGTTTGTAGCGAGTTGTAGTAGCTATCGCCGGCCATGGAACTGTAGGTGATACTGTTTTGGAAGTCGGGAAAAGGGGAATAGGCGTAGGAGTTGAGCCCGGGCGGCAGGATTTCACTCGGGTTATTCGGGTTGATGTAGACGCCGAGATGCCGCACGGAATTCCCCACGTAATTGACCTGGAAGGTCTGGTTTGTCGTGACTTCGTACTGGAGGGCCAGATTGTAGCCTTCGGTATAAGCCGACTTCATGTGGTAGTCTTCGCCGGTGAAGGACACGCCACCCGCTTGGGCCGCGGCAGAGGTCAGAGGGGTGATGGCAGAGAGACCAGTCTCCAGGGTTCCAATAGCCCCATTGGGAAACGTGATGGGCTGCGCGGTCGTCAGCGATGGGTAGCCCAAGCTGAACTGGAAGGGGAAATCGACATAAGTCTCGACCACCGAGTTCTCAAACCCTCCATAGAAGATACCGAACCCGCCACGCGCCACCAGCCGCGGCGTTATCCTGTAGGCGAAGCCCACGCGGGGCGAGAAGTTGCTTAACTGCGAATGCCCGAGTCCGGGTTGAGACGAACAAGAAATATTGATGTTGTCCGTCTGGGCGGCGGCCAGAAAACTAGCGGACAAGGGAGTGTTGCACCGCGACTTGGTCAAGATAAACTGCGACGCATCGCTCCCGTTCGTGGGAAGGAAATTGGACTGCGCTCCGTAATTCTCCACAATCTGGCCAAAGTACTCCCAGCGCACCCCGAGGTTCAGAGTGAACTTGCTGGTGGCCTTCCAATCGTCCTGGAAATAGTAGCCGTAATAGTTGCGCCCCATATCCGTGTTGGCGTAATTGGAGGCGCCCATGTTGTCGGCCCCGCCCACAAACATATCATTGGCTCCGGGCTCCGTGTCCTCAATCGGGACAATCAGCATCTGGGCCATCCCGGTGTTTCCCGCGTTTGTCTCCGGGACATTGGTGAAAGCGCCCGAGAAAGTCCAATCCCCGCGGCCGGCAGGAGGCTGCAGTATCGCAAACTTGATGTGCTGAAACTCCATGCCGACCTTGAGAGTTTGTTTTCCGTAGACCTTCGTCAAGTTGTCGGTGAATTGAACGGTGGAGTTGTATTCCACGGAGGGAAGAAACTCGTTGCTTCCCAGCGTATTGAGGCCGGTGATGAAGATCGATCCCAAGCCGCCGTTGTCGGTAACCTGGGGAATACCCTGGATGCCGTACTTGGCAGGGATGCCCATGACCTTGGCGTAGGGCTGCACTCGCGAGGCCCCGATGCGCGAGAAACCTACGCGAGCTTCGTTCACCAGCGTGGGTGAAAAAGCGTGCGTCTCGCTCAGGACTGAATTGATGGAAACCACCGTCTGGGTGCCCTCGGTAAAGGACCCGCCATCGGCGATTCCCGTAAAGGGACCGGGAAGGAACTCGGGGTTGTCCGAGTAGCTGACGCGGCCAAACAGTTGATCCTTGTCGCTGAAGTTCTGGTCAACCCGTGCGTCAAACTGATTCACCGTGTTGCGCAGGATGGGGTCGCTGGAATAGTTGTTGTAGAGGCTGGAGGAAGTGGGAGACGGAAACAGATTGAGCAAACTGATGGCGTTCGGGTCCAAGCGCGAGGCGGGAAGCTGGTTGAGTAAGGCGGTTTGTGCCGGTGTCGTGAAGTCGCTAATGCCTGCCAGCGCGGCTTCGCCATTAACATAAAAAGGGTCGCGGATGAATCCGCTCGATGCCGCAGTAAGCCCGGTCGCGGGGTCCACTTGCCCCTGCACAACCGGTCGCGTCGTGGAGGGGTCAAATACCGTGCCCAAAGGGAAGGTCCGGTTCAGGTTATCGGTTTCGATCGCACCCGGCCCCGCCTGCCCGGCGATCAACTCGGTCAGGTTGGTGTACCCGCTGGATCGCTGGAGCGCCGTGGGCACGGTGGAAACGTTGGGAATGGCCTGGCGAATGCGCGTTCCTTCGTAGTCTCCGAAGAAAAACGTTTTGTCTCTGCGAATCGGGCCGCCGATGGTGGCGCCAAACTGGTTCTGGCGATACTCGCCCTTCGGGGTCGGCGTGGGGGAATTCTCAAAGAAATTGGCTGCGTCGAAGATGTCGTTCCGCACGAATTCCCAAGCATTGCCGTGGAATTGATTGCTTCCCGATTTGATGGCCGCATTCACGACGGCGCCTGCCGAGCGTCCCATTTCCGCGCTGTAGTCGCTGGTCTGCACCTTGAATTCCTGAATGGCGTCAACCGGTGGGCGGACGACGTAGGCCGTGCCATTGAGAAAATCCACGAGGTCGGCATTATCGTCGATTCCATCGAGTAGGTAGTTGTTCTGCGCGGGGCGGG
>JBKQVI010000449.1:0-18141 GCA_052139985.1 Terriglobia bacterium | reverse complement strand
TAAGTCCCGCCGCGCCCTCTTGCATGAGGGGGGCAAATTACCGGCCGAGCGCCAAAACCAGTTTGGGCTGAGGTTTATCTTCTAACCTTACTGCCAACCAGTTTCACAGGCAACCGCCGGGGCGGTTCACGAACCGCCCCGGCGTGTTTCTGACCACACTCCCCGTTTGACGATTGGTCCGAGGGGTTGGGTTGTCGGTCTAAGCTACTACAGGGAGTGAGACGAGGGGAACTTGGCAGGGAAAAGGGTGCGGTTCCAGTGGCATATGACGACAGGAAACTGCGGGAGGCCGTCCTGCTAGCGCTCGCTCAGCGGCCTAGCGCGACCTTGAAAGGTGTCGCGGCCTCGCTGGGGGTGGGGATCCACACCGTGGCGCGTGCCCTCGGCAAGGCAGGCATCCGCTTTAGGTATCTGCGTCGACGGTTCATAGTAGAACGTGCAGCGGAAATCCCACGCGCCCGAGCTGTCTCTCAAAAGGAGGTCACGTATCCGCTCGGATATGCGTAGCCGAACAGTCTGGCTCGCTTCCTCAGGGGCTCTCGCCCCAAGCTCGTGGAAAGCCGGTTGTCCCAAACGGCTCCGCTTTGGGATGAAGTGCTCCGGGCCCTCGCTTGACAGGGGTTAGGGACCGGTTAATAATCGCGCCACAACGCAGGTGATCACCGACTCCCGCTCGGGGGCGAGTTCCGCCAGTTGGCAGTCGGTTAGCCACTAGGCATCCGTCCTTGGTGTGGGCCTGCATAACCGCCGATAGGAGAGCGCAAATGAAGAGAACAAGAATCATATTCTGCACGGTTCTGCTATTTGTTACATCGTTGGGGATGCTGCTGCGCGCTCAAGCGCCGGCAGGACGGAGTCGCCCTGCGGGAGTGCCGGACGACTACGTAATCACTCCGTTTGGCTACTTTCATCCGTCCTGTGTATTGCAGGTAGCGGCAGGCGAGACCCTGTTTGATCATGGGCGCACCCTGCAACATGCGGATGGAACTCGCGAAGACATTCCGGCTTGCAGGTATCCGCATTACGTGGCTAGCGGAGTTGTGGGCGCAGGCGCCGTAAAGGTAGATTCGCCGACGATCAACGGCTGGGTTGAAGATGCGAGTGTCTCCATTAGTACCTCGTACGGCAAAATCGTGGCAACCTGGACCGTGCCGCCAGGGCCGCCTACCAATGTTGGCCAAACAATCTTCTTCTTTCCGGGCATGGAGGACAAAAACGACGTTGTGAGCATCCTTCAGCCGGTGCTGCAGTGGGGATCCTCCTCAGCAGGTGGAGGGAACTACTGGGCGATCGCCAGCTGGAACTGCTGCCCGTCAGGTATTGCAGACTATAGCACGCCAGTAGAGGTCAGCACGGGCGATCAGATCCAAGGTACCGTCATGTCCACATGCGCTGCGGGAACGGAATCCTGCCCCACGTGGGACATCGAAACCGTCGATACAACCTCGGGTAAAAGCTCAAACCTGAGCAATAGCCCCAGCGAAGGGCAGACATTCAATTGGGCCTTCGGCGGCGTGTTGGAGGCCTATGACATTGCGCAATGTTTCGACTACCCCCTGAATAGGTCGCTTGAATTCTCCAACATAGCGCTGTATGACTATAACTTCAACCAGATTTCTAATCCGGCTTGGACGTCTGGGTACACAAGCGACACGCCACAATGCGGTTATAGTGTAGCAACGGCGGCGAGCCAGGTGACGGTCCACTTACCAAGTAGCTCCTCCATAAACTGCGGGACGGTTAACTTTGGTACCGTCCACAGTTATCCAGACTTCAAGAGCACAACGTGTGTTAACACTATAAATGACACTTGGAACTTAGTTCAGACTGTATACGTTTCGCCGGCTCCCCCCCAACCCTGGGTGATAGGGGGACCTAGTGTGGTCAACCCAGATCAAAACTTCCAGGTAAGCGTGGGATGGGAGCCGGCGGGTGGGCCATCAGAGGGTTCCTATTGGGGAAGCGGCTATTTCTTGTACGAGGATGCGGAAGGTAATTACTTATACGTGCCGTTATCATATCAGGTTCTCTTTACCCCATAGGGCGGTTTTCGCTCCGCGTGAAATGGAGAAGCGGTGTTCTCCGTTAGTGTAGATTCCGCTCCTTCGGGGGACGAGGGACGGCGGAGCAGTGGATCAAGGCGGGGAAGCACGTTATTGCGCTTGTGGGTGATATTCAGTTCGTTGCCGGCGCGCTTTAGGGCTTGCCCGGGTACCGTTTAGGAACTTTCGGCGTCAACGTACGAATGAGGAATTCTTGAGGAAGATCAGTGATGGCGGTGGAGACAATTCCGATGGCCGCGTTCTCGAAACTCAACTCCGCGCCATCGCGGTCCTGGGCAGGGTAGGAAAGGTTCGAAATGCCGCCCGCAACCAGGTTGCCCTGGACGTTTGAGTAATGCGGCTGCGGCGGCAAGCTTCGGGCCGGCCGGAGCCGGGGGAGGCGGCGTGTGGTGGTGGTTACGCCGATGGAGCTTGGCGGCGCTTGCCCAGGATGACTTTAAAGTCACGCGAAAAGTAACCCTGAACCTCGGCCTGCGCTACGAATACACATCCGTTCCTTGGGAAGTTGGCAACCGTATGGCGCGCCTCGAGGACTTGTCCCGAGTTGCTAGCCGACTGGCAACTGGCGGAACTCGGCCCTCCGAGGGGGCTCGGCGGTCACCTGCATTATGGTGCGATTATTAACCGGTCCCTAACCGGAGTCAAACGCTGGCGCGGAGCGCTTCATCCCTAAGCGGAGCCGTTTCGGCCAACGGTCCTTCCCGTGACCTTGGGGCGAGGGCCTCTGAGGTAGCGAGCCAGACTGTTGGGCTGCGCGTACCCGAGCGAGTAAGCGACCTCCTTTTGAGAGACAGCTCGGGCGCGTCGGATTTCCGCCGCACGTTCTTGTATCAGCAGGCGACGCAGATATCTAAAGTGGACGCCTGCCTTGCCGAGGGCACGCGCCACGGTGTGGGTCCCCACGCCCAGCGAGGCAGCGACGCCCTTCAAAGTCACGCTGGGCCGCTGAGCGAGCGCTAGCCGAACGGCTTCCCGCAGTTTGCAGTACTCATATGCCACTGTGGGCCTCCCATATGTCTTCCGGATTAGGAAAGGTTTGCATTTACCTTCCTAGCAATTGACTTTCCAAGTTGACTGTTTGTCTATTAACCCTATCTAAACCATTGCGACCACTAGACGTAGCGTCGTCGGATACGCCGGAACCTCTGTAAGCGATGGAAGTATTTGTCCTGCCCGAAGCCCGCCGGATGGGGATTATCGCTCCGACGGTGCGGGGAACCACTCAGCGCGAGCCGCAACTTCACTCTGATGGAGGTTGCCCCCGGCCTGAGCGCGCCAGGATTTTTGTTCTCCGAAAGGTATACGGCGCTTGGCGAAAAGCGGTAGGATAACGCCGATGTTTTTCAAGCCAGCGCGTGTTCTTATCGAGGAGAAATCATGCGGCATAAGATTCTGGGAACCCTAATTCTGGTTATAACCCTGTGCGCTTGCACAGTATTTGCGGTGCCACAACGCGACGCGGTCCGCACCGATACAGTGATCAATGACGGTTGGGAATTTCGGCAAGTGGCGCCGACGCCGAACAGCACCGATGGGGAATGGCGGCCGGCCGTCGTGCCGGGTGACGTGCACCTCGATCTACTGCGGAACAAGCTGATTCCCGATCCTTTCTATCGTGACAACGAAGCGAAATTGCAATGGATTGAAGGCGCGAGTTGGGAGTATCGCACGACAATCAATCTTACACCTGAGACCCTGAAGAAGCGGAACCTCGAACTGGTTTTCGAGGGCTTGGATGCTTACGCCAAGGTCTTTTTGAATAGCTCGAAGGCGCTGACGGCGAACAACATGTTTCGCATCTGGCGCGTGGACGCGAAGCCCTTCCTGCATGCCGGTGCGAACGAGCTGCGCGTAGTATTTCCTTCGCCCGACAAAGCTGCGGCACAGGCGGCGTCAGCCGATCCGTGGCAGCTCAAGACGCATGTGGAAGAAAAGACCTACATTCGCAAGGCCGCGTATGAATATGGTTGGGATTGGGGGCCGACGTTTGTGACCAGTGGCGTGTGGCGGCCGGTGTACCTGGAAGCGTGGGACGAGGCGCGTATTTCCAACCTGCATATTCGCCAGCTTGATGTAACCGCTGCGGTTGCTCATTTGAACGGCGAGGTGGAAGTGACGGCCAGCGAGGATGCGACGGCCGAGGTGAACATCCGCTACTCGCATGACGGCAAACCAGCGCAGGAAACGCGGAGCGTGGCCCTCCACGCGGGCGTGAACCACATCGATCTGCCGATCGAGATCGCCAAGCCGAATCTCTGGTTTCCCGCGGGATACGGCGCGCAACCGCTGTACACTTTTACGGTCGAGGTGAAGACCCGGGGTCGAATGGAAGATGGGCGCGCCGTGACGACGGGTCTACGCTCGGTAGTGTTGCGGCGGGACCTCGACAAATGGGGGCGGTCGTTCGAGTTCGTGGTCAACGGCATTCCGGTCTTCGGCAAAGGCGCGGATGTGATTCCGTTTGATAGTTTCCCCAACCGCGTGATGGAGGCGAATTATCGCCGGATATTGCAGTCGGCGAAAGACGCCAACATGAATATGATCCGCCTCTGGGGCGGCGGATATTATGAGAGCGAGCAGTTCTACAAGCTCTGCGACGAACTCGGCATCATGGTCTGGCAGGACTTCATGTTCGGTAATGACTGGCAGCCCGGATTGTATAGTTGGAAGCTGAACGTCGCGGCGGAGATTACCGATCAGGTCAAGAGGCTGCGCGATCATCCTAGTATCGTCATCTGGTGCGGAAACAACGAGACCGAGGAAGCGCTCTTCTGGAAAGGCCGCCAGCAGCTTCCGGCGGACGTTCGCAACCAGATGTGGCAAGACTATGTATCCACGTTCAACGGAGTGATTCCCGCGGTCGTGGAAAGCCTTGACGCGCAACGTCCGTACTGGCCAAGTTCGCCCAGCGCTGATTTTGAAGAAACGTCGCCGACCTTCCAGACGGGCGACTCGCACATCTGGGACGTATGGCACGGTCGCGTGCCGTTCTCGACATACGAACAGCATCATGCGCGCTTCGTGACGGAATACGGATTCCAGTCATTTCCGGAGATGAAGACCATTGAAGCCTTCACGTTGCCCGAGGATCGCACGGGTATCTTCACGCCGGTGATGCTGGGCCACCAGAAGAACGACGAAGGTAATTCAATTATCCATGATTATCTGCTTAAGGATTATCCCGAGCCCAAGGATTTCGCGTCGTTCCTCTACGTCAGCCAGGTGCTGCAAGCCGAGGGAATCAAGATTGGGGCCGAGCATATGCGGCGGAGCCGGCCGGAGACGATGGGCTCCATCTTCTGGCAACTCAATGACTGTTGGGGCGTGGCGTCGTGGTCGAGCATTGACTACTACGGACGATGGAAGGCTTTGCAGTACTATGCGCGACGCTTTTATGCGCCGGTGCTCGTTTCGCCGCATGTCGAAGACGGCATCCTCAAGACCTACATCGTCTCGGACAAGGTGCAGCCGGTCTCGGGCGAACTGCATCTGCGCATCGTTGACTTCGGCGGCAAGGTTGTGAAGGAGGCGGATCAGCCCGTGAGCGTGCCGGGGCTTTCGAGCCAGGTCTACTTGCAATGGCCGTTGTCGGACCTGAGTGCGGCTGACACAGCGCGCGAAGTCGCGGTGGCTGACTTGGTGGTCGATGGAAAGAGCGTATCACGCAACCTGACCTACCTGGTGCCGACGAAGCAGGTGCATTTGCCGGAGGCGCACCTCAATGTGGACCTGACCCAGGGAGGGGATGGATACCGCCTGCGGATCTCCTCGCCGGTGCTGGCGCGAAGCGTTTATGTGACCTTCGGCTCGGCGGAGGCAGAGCCTTTTGACAATTACTTCGACCTACTGCCCGGCGAGACGGCAGACGTGGTTGTGAAGAGCCGCGAGACGCTGGACTCGCTGAAGGAGAATCTGCACGTGGTGTCGCTGGCAGACGCCTTCAATCCGGTGAACACGGGCAAGTAGACCGTGGCATGGCCATCTTGGCCGTGACCGGCCACGGGCAGGATGGCCGTGCCAAGTAGCGAAGGAGATACTTCATGCGGCGAGTGTTTCTTTTGATCGGCCTGGTTACTCTCGGCTTGTTCCTCGTCATCAAGCCACCTTTACTTTGGAATGCGGCGCGGGACACCGGCCCCGCGAATTTGTCCGCGCCGGCGGGGGAGCGGCCGACCCATATTGATCCGTCCGGTGAAACGGTCTTGCCGAACGGACGATTGATTACGCCGGAAGGGGTGCAAGTTACCGTAGAGCCGCATCCTTACGGGATGGCGCTCAGCCCCGACGGAAATATGTTGGTAACGGCCAACACCGGCACCTGGCCCTTCTCAATTTCAATTATCAGCACACTGGCCAGCCACGCACCCGAAGTGCGACAGATTCCTCCCAGCTACCCTGCCAAACATTCCGAAGTGGAGCCTTCCAGCGTTTACATGGGACTCGCCATAGACGGCGACAACCGGACGGCATATATTTCGGAAGGTGATACTGGGAAGATCGATGTTTACGACTTGCAAATTGGCCAGAAGTCGCAAGTGATTACTTTGGACCGGGACTTTAACGGGAGGAATTACCGCCACAGCTTTTCCGGGGCGCTGGCGCTTTCTCCCGATAGCAAGCTGCTTTACGCTCTCGACCTTGCGCACTTCGAACTGGTGGGCATTGAAACGCGCGGGGGAGGTATCCTTTGGCGCGTCGGGGTGGGCAGGCTGCCTTTCGCCGTGGCGGTGAGTCCGAATGGCGACCGGGTCTACGTGTCCAACGTCGGGACGTTCCAGTACTCGGTCGTGCCGGAATTTGATTTGAAGCGGGCAGGGGAGACCGGGCTGGACTTTCCGCCCTTCGCCACGGGGACTCCGGAGGCAGAGAAGGGCACGGTGGTCGCGGGCAAAAGAATACCCGGCTTGGGCGATCCCAATGTTCCCGAGTCGAATTCTGTTTTCGTCCTGGATGCGATGGGCAGTGCGCCACGGGTAGTGGCTCGAATCCGGACGGGCCTGGCGATTGGGAACAAGTCCGTAGGCGGGTCGAGTCCCGGCGCTGTCGTGGCGGGACACCACCGTTTCTATGTATCGAACTCCGCGCAGGACAGCATTAGCATTTTGGATGCGCAGAAGAATCGCCTTGTCACTACCACCCGTTTGGAGCCCGCTCCCGGCGTGGGCGGCTTGCGTGGAGTTTTGCCCTTTGGCCTCGCCCTGAGCCCCGATGAGTCGCGCTTGTATATCGCCTGCGCTGGAATCAACGCGGTCGCGGTGTTCGATACCAAGTCCAATTCGGTGTTGGGCTATATCCCGACGGGCTGGTTTCCGGCCCGCGTCGCCGTGAGTAAAGACGGCCGCACCCTTTACGTAGCCAATGCCAAGGGATACGGCGCCGGGCCTAATGCCGGCGCGAATTTCCAAAGAGGTCCAGAAGGCGATTACATCGGCGACATCACGAAGGGCACCATCTCCATCATCCCCGTGCCGTCGGGCGCCGAGTTGGCGCAACTGTCGAATAAGGTGATTCGCAACAACGGCTTTGCGCCTGCCACGGCACAGGAGCCACGGTCCCAGGATTTTCCCATTCCTTCCGCCGGCGGACCCAGTTCGCGGCTTCAGCACGTGGTGTTCATCGTCAAAGAGAATCGCACCTATGACGAAGTCTTGGGTGACATCCGCACGATTGGTGGCGCGGAGGTGAACGGCGACCCGACATTGGCTCGCTGGGGACTGGATGCCGAAGTGAACGATGAGGGCCAGCCGACGTTGCAGCATGTGCGTGTTACCCCCAATCATCACGCGCTCGCCCAACGCTTCGGTCTGAGCGACAACTACTACGTGGATTCGGACGTTTCTTTCGACGGGCACCACTGGCTTGTGGACAGCTATCCCAATGAATGGGTGGAGACGACTTGGCCTCCCGGTTACGGGGGACACTCGCATCTGTATTACGACGATGACGCTCCGGGCCGCCTGAGCCTGGGTGGGTCTTCCTCTCTCCGCCCTGAGGATTATCTCGAGGCGGGGTCGCTGTGGGAGCATCTGGCGCGCCATCACATCAGCTTCCGGAATTACGGCGAGGGACTTTCGGGGGAGGGCGATGAGGGATTTGAGCCGACGGGGCTGCGCCTCGGCATCAACCTTCCCATATCGGGACCGCTTTTCGAGAATACGTCGCGCATTTATCCGACATTCAACACATCGATTCCAGACCAGTACCGGTTCGAACAATTCAAGAAAGAGTTTGAAGAACGGTACGAGCGCGGGCCGCAACCGTTTCCTCAATTTACCTATATCTGGCTGCCCAATGATCACACTGCGAAGCCGCGGCCCGAAGATGGCTACGCCTATCACGCGTCGTACGTCGCCGACAATGATCTGGCGCTTGGCAAGATCATCGAGTTGCTTTCGCATAGCAAATTCTGGCCGGAGATGGCCGTCTTTATCACCGAAGACGACGCGCAGAACGGGCACGATCATGTGGATGCGCATCGTAGTGTGCTTTTAGTCGTCAGTCCCTTTTCCCGCCGTGGCGTTTCCCATGCCCATACCAGCATGTTGAGCATTCTCAAAACCCTGGAGCATATCCTGGGACTTCCGCCGCTTAACCAGTATGATGCCGCGGCCACCGACCTTTCTGACTGCTTCACCGACATCCCGGATATTTCGCCGTATGTAGCGTTGCCTTCGGACCCGAGCATCTTCGATCCCGCCAAAGCGCGCGACCCGCTTTACAGCCTGCGTAAAGGGAAGCCGCTGCCTCCTTCGGAGCCGCTTGACGATCCTGCGCGGATTCGTCGCGAAATGAACGGAGGTCGGTAGGGCAGGGATAAGATTCATCGTGCACGCCAGAAGTTTGGCGGGAGGTATCCTTTGCTATTGGCCATGTTGACGCGACTGCGCGTGGGATTGGGATTCGTCCTCCTCGTTGTGCCCATGATTTGCGGGCGCCTCTCCGCCAGCCAGGACTTCGACGTGGTGGTGTACGGTGCGACGCCGGCCGGAGTAATGGCGGCGGTGGCGGCGGCCCGCCAGGGGCTCTCCGTCGCCCTGCTTGAACCCACCGTCCACCTCGGCGGCATGGCTACCGGCGGCCTAAACCGTACGGACGTGGGCTTGCCGGAGGTCATCGGCGGATTGCCGCTGGAGTTTTACTGGCGCGCCGGCCAGTACTACGAGATGGACCGGCACGGCCACGAGGTCGCATGGTATCCCGAGTCGCACGTCGCGCTATTGATCATGAAGGAAATGCTCGAGGCGGCGCGCGTGACCGTTCTCGTGCGGCATCGGTTGGTGGAAAAGAGTGGTGTTTCCAGAAGCGGCGCCCGCATCACGGAAATTTCCACCGAGAATGGCGCCTCCTTTAAGGCCCAGGTTTTCATTGACGCCACCTACGAGGGCGACCTGATGGCGATGGCCGGAGTCTCCTACACCTGGGGGCGCGAGGGTATCGCCCAATATGGTGAGCCGTTGGCGGGTGTGCGCGCGGAGACCCCCGGCCATCAATTCACCGTCAAACTTTCGCCCTTTGATTCCAATGCGAAGCTTCTGCCGGAGATTTATTCCGGTCCCATGGGAACACCCGGGTCCGCCGACAAGAAGGTTCAGTCCTACAACTTTCGGCTGTGCTTCTCCGCGGACCCGGCAAATCAGGCGCCTTTCCCCAGGCCTGCTGGATACAACCCGGAGCGCTACAAGTTGTTGGCGCGGCTGTTGAAGGCGCGCAGCGAACAGGAAGGCCGCGCTCCGTCGCTGCGGTCGGTGCTTCAGATCGAGCATCTTCCCAATAACAAAGTGGATATAAATAACAATGGAGCTTTCTCCACTGATTACCTCGGCGGAAGCTGGGCTTATCCGGAGGCGGGCTATGCTGAGCGAGCGAAAATTTGGCAAGCACATTACGATTACACCGCCGGATATCTTTACTTCCTCGCGCACGATCCACAGGTTCCGCAACCGTTGCAGAACGAAATGAACCAATGGGGCTTGGCGAAGGATGAATTCATCGACACGTCGAATTGGCCGCCGCAACTGTATGTGCGCGAAGCCCGCCGAATGATCGGCGAATATGTGATGACGCAGAGGGATGTCCAGACGGAAGCCTCGAAACCCGACCCGGTTGGCATGGGCTCCTACGGAATTGATTCGCACAACATCCAGCGCGTGGTCAGCAAGGAAAGCTCTGTGACCAACGAGGGCGACACGCAGGTTCCCACCCAGCCTTACGAGATTCCTTATCGAATCCTCGTGCCCAAACGCCAGGAGATTCAAAACTTGCTGGTGCCCGTTTGTGTTTCCGCCAGTCACGTCGCGTATGGAACTCTGCGCATGGAACCGCAGTACATGATGATGGGGCAGGCAGCGGGAGTTGCCGCCAAGCTGGCGATCGCAAAGCATCAGGCGGTTCAGGACATCGACACGACGGATTTGATGAAGAGGCTGAAGGAACAAGGTGTTATTTTTGAATACGTGCCATCGAGCCAGTCGCCGGTCCTCCAGGTTTTTCATAAGACGCTTCCGGCGAATCGCATATTCTGAATGCAGTCGGTCGCGCGCAAGCGTTATGCAGCTCGCCGCCCGATCCATCGCCGCATTCAATCCCTTCACCACGGCCGCATCGCCGTAGATGCGAACCATAACATCTCGAAGTTGATTTCTAGGATAAGATGCTTCATAGAATATCCTTGTATGGAATTGATAGATGAGCTAATAGGGCAGCGTTCAGATGGGTGCATGACCAGCACAGCCGGGCGGGCGCCGAAGTTAAGGAGTGACCCCCAGCGCCAGCCCGTCCAACCGAAATATCGGGTACGAAAGGCCACTCGAGTCGCGTTTCATAGCAAGAGCGATCGAGCGGTGACCGAGGTTCCCACCATCAAACCTGGAGATTGCGAAGGTAAGGCACGCTGGCCTTCATCGAGGCCAGGTCCATTTCGACAAAGTAATTCTTGATTCCTCCCGTTTTCGCCGCAGTGAAGATCTTCTTCCAGTCCAGGTCGTCCTGGCCCACGGCAACTTGTTTTTTGAGCTTCATTGACCAACCCTGCACATGCATCGAGATGAACCGCCCAGGGTACTTGGTGAAGTAGTCGGCCGCATCGTATCCATACGCGATTGTAGAAACCTGAAACTGAAATTTGACCAGCTTGGGATCAAGAAGTTTGAACAGTACGTCATAGGTCCGCTGGCCGTCCACCTTCGTGAGTTCGAAGTCTTCATTGTGAAGGCCTTGTTGGATGCCGGCTTTGGCTGCTTGTTCACCCATCTTGTTATATTCGTCGGCCGCACGCTTTACGTCATCCATGGTCGGGTTCTTCGGGCCGTCGAGACTCGGCACCATCATTTGTGTCAATCCGACGTCCTTTGCCCAAGCGATGCTGCGCGCCTGATCCTTTTTCAACTCGTCGATGCCGAAGTGAGAGCTTATGCACTTGACGCCGGCATCGGCCAGGATCTTCCGCAGTTCGGCTCCGGAGTATTTACTGAGGCCGGCAAAGCCGGAATCGGCGTAACCGATCGGCGAGCAGAGCTCAACCCTTTGAAATCCGGTCGCCGCGAGCATCTTGATGGTGCCGGGAAAGTCCTTGCCGATCATTTCTCTTACTGGCCACGTCTGACATCCAATGGGCATGCCGAGCGGATTGCCGCGAAGCTCCTGCACGCCTCCTGAAAGGAATCCGGCTACCGCAGCCCCCGCTGCCGCACTTTTAAGAAACTCTCTTCGAGAAGTTTTAGACATTCAAGCCTCCGCATGAATTTATTAGGTCTGGAGCATATGGAGCAAACCGCGGCATTATCTCACGATTCGACGACAGCAAACAAACGCCGCAGTCAAATGGCGGGTTCCGTTTGACAGACAGTCGCCTTCCGTGTATGTTTTTCGTTGTCCTTTTAATGACGTAGATTCTTTTCAATGCCGGGGCGAGTGAACCAAGAAACATACAATCATAAGCATTGGAAGCTAGAATCGCGTGGACTTGTTGGCATGCCTCCCGTGCTTCGCGGTTTGCACTATTAAGTCTCACCATCCAGCGGGTTCTCGGTTCGAGTCCATAAGAAGCATACGGGGGCAGGTGAGACTCTGCCCTTGTGTGAAGGCGCAGCTTTCGCCAGCAAGGTCTTCGACCGGGTTGTTGAGCGTTATCCGAGCCCAAGCCGGGGGAAATTGGTCGTGAGGCGCGGCGATGAGGTGCCGTGGCCGCTGAGATTTCGGAGTGGCAGGGGGATTTAAGGGGATGGGCCAAACTGAAGACATTGATGCCATACATGTACTGACTTTCGAGGAGATCGCCAATCTTACGCACGAGGGAGGCAAGCCTGCCGAGACCCTCACGAACGTCGTCGCCTTGATTGCCCTTCGCTTCCGCACGGAAGTTTGTTGTGTGTATTTGCTTGAGCCGGACCGAGTCAACCTGGTGTTGGCGGCAACCGTGGGCCTTCGTCCTCAGTGTATCGGCACTCTTCGCATGGCGACGCATGAAGGGCTGGTGGGTCTGGTGGCGGAGCAGTTGCTTCCGGTCGCGGTGGAAGAGGTGAAGAGTCACCCCCGTTTCAAGTACTTTAGCGAGGCGGGAGAAGACGCCTACCGTTCCTTTCTTGGCGTTCCCCTGATCGATCAAGGTCTTTTGCAGGGTGTGCTCACCGTTCAGACGATCGCGCCTCGCGTCTACAGCGAAGAAGAAATACATATGCTCTCCGAGGCCGCCGCGCAAGTCGCGCCGGTGGTTAGCGAAGCTCGAACCCTCGATCGCTTCGTTGCTCCCGTCCAGGAGCGGCTTTGGTCGCTGGCGCGCAATCTTTGGTGGAGCTGGGACCACGACTCCGGCGGATTGTTCTTGGACCTTGATCCCGTGCGTTGGCGGCAGTTCAACCACAATCCTATTTCGGTGCTTGGCCCGCTCTCGCTTGAGGGCATTGAGCGCCGCGCCCGCGAGTTGGTGCTGCATGGGCGGATCAACTACGCCTACCGCCGCCAGCGCGAGTACCTGCACAAGGATCGTACCTGGGGCGCCAAGAATGCGGGCGTGCTGAGGCCGCGCCCGGTGGCCTACTTTTCCGCGGAGTTTGGTCTGCATGAGTCCATCCCGATCTATTCGGGTGGCCTGGGAGTTCTCGCTGGCGATCACATCAAGAGCGCTTCTGACCTCGACATTCCGCTGGTCGGTATTGGGCTGTTTTATAGCCAGGGCTATTTCCGCCAACGACTCGATTGGGACGGCTGGCAGCGGGAAGAATACTTCGAGACCGATGTGAGCCAGTTGCCCATGGAAGCGGCCATCGGGAAGAACGGTGAACCGGTCACAGTGGAAATCGAAACCCGCGGTGGCTCGCTGCGCGCCAAAGTGTGGCGGTTGAAAGTCGGACGCTGCATCCTGCTGTTGCTTGACTCCAACGTGCCCGGGAATGCGCCGGAAGACCGCGAATTGACCTCTCGCTTGTACGGGGGAGACGGGCGGGTGCGCATTCGCCAGGAGTTGCTGTTGGGCGTTGGGGGCATTCGCGCCCTGAAAGCCATGGGGATTACACCCGGAGTTCTTCACCTGAACGAGGGGCACAGCGCCTTTGCCCTGCTGGAGGCTATCCGCGGCCGCATGGAGGACGAGGGCCTGACCTTTGAACAGACCTTGCCGCTCGTTTGCCGGGAAGTGGTTTTCACCACCCACACTCCCGTACCGGCGGGCCACGACCGCTTCAACGCCGGGCTGGTGGAGGAGCACCTGGGGCCGCTGCGCGACCGTCTGGGACTCTCGCTCGATCGCCTGATGCAGATTGGCCGGGAGAATCCCGACGACCAGAATGAAGATTTCTGCCTGACCGTGTTGGGCCTGCGCATATCCCGCCGCGCCAATGCTGTTTCGTCGATGCACGGACGCGTGACCCGCGCCATGTGGAAGGGGCTGTTTCCAGGCGAATCGGAAGACACTGTTCCCATTGGACACATCACCAATGGAGTGCACGTTCCCACGTGGCTTGCGCCGCAGATGTTTCGACTGTACGACCGCCACCTCGGTACGGGATGGCACGAGCACAGCAGCGAGCCCCGCATCTGGGAAGGAATCGAAAACGTCGATGACGGCGAATTGTGGGAAACGCATCTGAGCCTGAAGCAGCGCCTCCTGGAGTTCGTTCGCACGCGCGCCAGCGAACAGGCGGAGCATCGCGGCGAAGCGATGGAGCTTCGGCAGCGCCTGTCCCGCGTGCTGAGCCCTGACGCTCTGACCATCGGATTTGCCCGGCGCTTTGCCACCTACAAGCGCGCCAACCTGATTTTGACCGATATCCAGAAGCTCGCCTCTCTGGCCAACGATCCCAAACGCCCCGTGCAGTTTGTATTCGCCGGCAAGGCCCATCCTCGCGACGAACCTGGCAAGCGGGTGCTCCAACAAGTGGCGCAGCTCATGCGTGATCGTCAGTTTGCCGACCGGTTCGTTTTCGTCGAGGACTACGACATCAATGTGGGGCGACACCTGGTGCAGGGGGTTGATGTGTGGCTGAATAACCCCCGGCGGCCGCTGGAGGCGTCCGGGACCAGCGGTCAAAAAGTGGTTCTGAATGGCGGCCTCAATCTCTCTGTTTTGGATGGCTGGTGGGCGGAGGCCTACGACGGCTTGAACGGTTTCGCCATCGGCACGGGTAGGACTCATACCAACTATGGCGTGCACGACGCGCGCGACAGCGAAGACCTGTATCGGGTGCTGAAGGAAGAGGTCATTCCACTTTACTACCAGCGCGACCGCGACGGCTTGCCGCACGGCTGGATCAAGCGCATGAAGCGCACGATTCGTACCCTCGGATGGCGTTTCAACGCCGACCGCATGGTGATGGACTACACGCTCAAGTGTTACGTGCCGGCGGCGGGAGGAACGTCCAGCGACATGAGCACTACGCACTGACGTAGCCAGCCGGCTTCGATGCGGAGGCGGGTTTGCGCCGCCAGAGCAAGTCAAAAGGCAAAATGCAAAAGTCAAAGTTGCGTGCGGTGTGCTTCGCTTCGTATGAGCTGATGTCGGCCAATCGTCGCCAACTCCTCAATCCCACCGCCGAGATCAAAGGTATGCCCCCTTAAGTCCTTACTGCTGAATCCTGAATCCTATCCGAAGCCCTTGCACGTCGAAAGATCTCGCTGCTAACTCCTTGTGTATCATTGAGTCATCGGGAAAATAGCGCAAGTCATTTATTTTCCTAGACTTATTGGGAGCACTTTTTTTGCCCCTTTGTTTTCAAGCAACTACTGGGAGCACTCTTCATATTTAACATCTCTTTGTGGGCGCGCTCTTCCGCGGTGATTCTCGCGGACACACTCCAATCCGCGGGATGGCAGACCCGGTTTTGCACCTTAACCTTCATTTGGCACCGCTCTATACCATTATTTCCAGACTTCTTCGCGGCACGCGAAGATTTCGTGCCACGGGCTTCCAGCCCGCGACCGGTCAGGGCCAAGATGGCCGTGCCACGATTTGGTTGCAGCTCTGCCGCGCTGGGTTCTCGGTTTCCTAAAGCCTTTAACCCAGAGGGCGTGAAGTTCCTGCGTGGTCTTTGTGTGAACGCTTGGACGGCAACAAAGGGCACAGAGGCATGGCTCGTTCGGTTGGACGGGTGGATTTGAGGATGGGGGAGTGGCAATTTCTTGAACATGGCGGCGCCTCACACCAAACTACCATCCTAGTGTACACCCTAGCCTAAGTTTGTCAAGAGACAGACTGTCCCAATCGCGGGTCATTGGGTCCTTATTGTGCCGCATCCGGTAGTTGGTCAATTTGGTGCCGTAGCGGTGGGATTGCCGGTCCGAGCGCATGCCGTAGCGGCGGGTTTACCCCGCCACATGGCGGCGTAAAGGCGCCTGTACATCAGATTGCCCGAGTACCGCAGAGGCCGGCGCTACAGTCGCTTGTTTTGTTGGTGCAGCCCCTAACATCTGACGTGCGCAACTGTGCCCTGCTGCCGGGGTGGGCACAACGCCTCAAAGCGTCTTGTGGTTTAGGCGACGTGTCATTGATAAAAGGGGTAGAACTCACGCCAAGAGGTAAGTTCAACCTGTCGCACGCCATTCACCGTTGGCGGAAGCGGCGCTTTGAATCTCTTTGCCTTTACTTGATCAGTCGCCTCGCACGCTCAGTCGTGCTGTGATTGTAACAGTGTTTATAAAACCGCACCATTATTCGGCTGGGTAAGGTCAGATTGGTCACAAGGAAGTCGATGCGCGGAAACACCAATTGTAGGTCGAATTTGTTTTGTAGGTCCGCGGGGGTTAGGCATTTTCCACGAACTGAGTTCACCTCACGCGACAATTTACTCGCATTGGTTTCCTGCTCACTATAGGCTGGCGCTCGAAGATACTCGTCGCGCCAGGCCAGGAGCCAGTCGCATGGCACCATTCCGGGCGGCAGCTAGGAAAGTTTGATAAGGAAACTGTTTATAGTGGTATCTCTGATTTCCGCGGTGTGTTCCCTTGCCTGGGACGCGCCCCAACCGAGCATTTCCTTTCATGACACCCCCTCCGCTGTCGCTAGGCGGTATCCAAACAATGCGCGTTGTTTGATGACTTCCGCCGCTTGCGGGGGCAGATACTGCTCCCATCCGGGGGTACCGTTTTGAATGGCGGCCAGGACATCTTCTGGGAAGATGTGGAGCTGGCGAGTATCGAAATCTTCAATCGCCTCGATCCCGCCCCTTTCCCGCAGGTAGGTTAGCAAGTGTTGTAGTGGGTGGGCGACCTCCAGTGTGGCGGAGGTCACCAACTCGCCGGTGCGTTCCCGCGTGGGGTACACATACAGGCGTACGTGTCCTTGAAACAACCGCCCCAGGCCTTCCATGATGCCACCCGGCAGGCTGGTGTAGTACTGTTCGTCGAACACCGCGCGCAGGGTGGGCACGCCCATAACGAATCCCAACCATTGTTGCGTATAGCGCCGCAATAGGCTAGTGACGCTGTCGAAACGCCGAAAGTTGGACACCGTCACGGTTTTGCCGAGGGTGCCCAGCATATCGGCGCGATCGAGAAAGTCGCGGCGGTCGATCCCGGGCCCGGTGCCCAGGTCCTGAAGGGTCATTCCCATCAGGACCACCGGGTCCCCATGCACGCCGGGGATTTTCTTAAACCGGTCCGCGGCACGGTTCAGCATATCGAGCCCGACGTTGGTAATCGGCCGGTAACGGCCCCGGGCGATGAGGACGGGTTTCTTGTAGAGCACCTCCGCCGGCTGCACAACTTCGCCCTGAGCCGTAAACATCGTGAGGTCAGTCAATCCCAACTCCACCAGTTGCAGACTCGCCAGGCGGTTGTCGACCTGGGCAAAAGCCGGGCCGGAGAATTTGATCATGTCGATGTCCACGCGCAGCCGGCTGAGGCCCTCCATCAGCGTTTTCATCAGCTCCTCGGGCTGCTGCTGATGGAAAGCGCCCCACACCAGGTTGACTCCCAGGATTCCCAGGGCTTCCTGCTCGCTCACCGGCACCTGGTCAAGCAGGTTGACGTGGATGATGATTTGCGAAAAAGCCGCCCTGGGTTGAGCCTGGAAGCGCATTCCCATCCAGCCTTGTCCGTCCTGATTTCGCGTGCGGCTGCGCGTGGCGACGGTATCGGCAAAGACGAAGAATCCGCTCCGCTCGCCGCGCACGGGGTCGAGGCGTTCGAGTAACTGCCCCCATTCGTGGTCCAGCATAGACTCCAACCGGGCTCGGCTCACGTAGTGGTCGCTCGGGCCGTAAATGATGTCGCTGATTACCATGTCATACGCCGACATCGATTTAGCAACCGTAGCCGAGGCGTGGCCCACATGGAAAAACCAGCGTGCCACCTCCTGGCCCGCGCCGATTTCGGCAAACGTCCCGAATTTTGCGGCATCAAGATTGATCGCGAGGGCTTTTTCCTGCGTGCTCATCACCGGCCGAGAGTTCGACGGCGTGACTGCGGTTTGATCCATTCCCATTTTTGTGTTTTTAACCCCAAACCATTTTAGCCGATGGGAGCTAACCTAACTTCCACGTTCTCCGGCGGGTTTTCGGCGGTTTCGGGATGCAAGGTCTTTGTTTTGAGCAATCGGTCCTCACAAGGGCAAAATAGTGACGAATATGAGTGATATTTGTCCTTGACT
>JBKQVI010000448.1:0-13707 GCA_052139985.1 Terriglobia bacterium | reverse complement strand
CGCCCCCCGCCCGGGCGGCGCACCCGCCCCGACTCGATGTCGCCGGCGAGCAGCTCTTGGCGGCCCCGGGCGACGGTGCCGGGGTCGATGTCGAGCAGCTCGGCAACCTGGGCGTCCAGTTCATGCTTATCGTGGCTAACGCAAAATTACCAAGTTCGAGTCGAACCCATCTACTTACGGACGGATTACGGACGTTGCAACTGCGGTGCATTCTGGTATCATCTAATACAAGGGTTGAATAAGGGCTGACTTTAACAGAATACGTGCGAGGAATTATGTTGTCCGGACGTTTAGTAAGGATGGTCGAGGACCATGCCGACCAATTGACGAGCGGCTTGATCGCCGAACTGAAGCGGAACCCGCGAACTACAGATTATCACAAGCTTTCGGATGCCGAAATCCACCACCGGGTATTCAGCGTATACCATGACCTCGGCGAATGGTTGGGAACGGAAGCCGAAAACTTGGTCGAGGCCCATTACTCAGAATTGGGCAAACGGCGCGCGACTGAGAATGTGCCCTTAAGCCAGGTCCTTTATGCTCTGATCAAGACCAAGACTCACATCTTCGACTATGTCCGGAGGGCAGGGCTGTTTGACTCAGCCATGGATTTATATCAACTCCAGGAGTTCCGCCGTCTGGTCGATAGCTTTTTCGATAAGGCCACCTACTACACGGCCCTTGCCTACGAGCATGAAATGGCATTGCACCTCGCGGCGCAACTCGCAGGCTAAAGGCGGGTGGTTCGGAACTTTTGCTCCGACGAATATATCCCGGTAAGCGCACCACCTCACGATGATTCTCGGAACCGGAGTGGATATCGCAGAAACCTCGCGCATTGAGCGAGGGCTGGAGCGGCACGGGGAGCGATTTTCCAAGCGCATCTTCACTGCGGCGGAGATTGCTTACTGTGAGAAGTTCAAGAACCGCGCTGAGCGTTATGCGACGCGCTTCGCGGCCAAGGAAGCGGCTTTCAAGGCATTGGGAACCGGCTGGCGGGAAGGGATTCGTTGGGTCGAGGTTGAAGTCGTTCACCAGCCGAGTGGCAAACCCGAATTGGTTCTGACCGGCCGGGCGCAGGAAATCGCTCGGGAGTTGCAGATCACACGGATTTCAGTTTCGCTTTCGCACTCTGATCGTTACGTCGTGGCTCTGGTGATTTTCGAAGGCGATGAATAGACTCCGCCAGTACCGGAATCCTTTGCTCCTTGCCGTGTCCCTGTTGTGCGCGGCAGGATTTCTGTGCGCTCAGGCCAATGAGCCCGTCGCGGCCGACCTGCCGATCCTCGTTGATCCCAAGCAAGCTGCGGCACTGATCTTGTCGCAAGTAGCCCCGGAGTACCCGCCCGTGGCGAAGGTCAATTACATTGGCGGACAAGTGCAGGTGCAACTCACCGTAAACAACAAAGGCAAGGTGGCGAGCGCCCATGTGCTGGACGGAATTGCCATCCTGGCGGAGTCGGCCCTTAAAGCGACCCGCGGGTGGGTCTATCGTCCGCTGCCCACGCCGTCAGGGCCTTCGGGGTTCATGACCACGGTGAAAGTGCGGTTCAATCTAAAGAGCCGCGTGGCGCCCTTGACGGCGCGGCAGGCGGAGCAAGACTTCCTTCGCCAAGTCAGGCCAGCCGAGGTCGTTCGACCGCCGGAGGCAACGCAGCCGGAAGGCTCGGTCCACATGCGGGTGTTGATAAATGAGCAGGGGCAGATCGACGACATGAAGGTTTCTCCCACGGACAAGGCGCGGTTCGAACTTGCCCGCGAAATCTTGCGACGGTGGACCTTCCGCCCTGCTCGGTGGGGAACCCTTCCCATCGCGTCGTACATTGAGATTGATGTTCCCGTCGGCGCGGCGTTTGTTGCCCGGACCTTCGCCAACGCCGTTAGCCCTTAAATTCCCGCCTATTTCACAAGCCTGTTCCCCGTGAAACGCTTATGGGAGTAAACTCGTTCATACGCCGAATTGTGGCGACCAAAATCCACGGAATTGGGGATTCATGATGATGCCGTACCGCATGGCAAGACCGATAGTGATTGCAATAAACCTGTTGATGGCGCTGCTTCTGGTGAATGGTTCAAGCTACGGCAAACACAAGAAAGCGGAGGAGCCGCCATTTCAGTACTTGGCCGGCACGGAAAATATTGAGAAAGGCTGCGGGGGAAAACTGGAGGTACTCAAAGAAGGGTTTGAATTTAGGTGCCCGGGAGGAACCTTTAACTTGCCCTACTCCGCCGTCACCGTAATGCAATACAGGCCCGACGTGAGCACGGAGGTCCTGGCGATGAAGATTCCGTGGAAGATAGCACCTCAGCTCGCGAGGGTCAGGGAAAACAAGTACTTTACTATTGTCTGCAATGACCACGGGAAGTTGCGCGCGGTCGTGTTGCGCGTCGAAGAAGACGACATGCGTCCTTACTTTGCGGAAATCGAACTGCAATCCGGTAAGAGCGTTCAGGAGTTCCGGGACTTCGGCGAGTTCAATTAAATCGCCGCATTCGCAGATGCAGCGCGTACTTTACTTTACGACGACGCCGCGCGGGACGTCAGCACCTTGGTAGAACCAACCGGCGCGGGCTCGAACCTTGGCTCCCGGTCGCCGTACTTCGACTTCGATTTTGTGGAAGCCCACCTGAATTGGGGTAGTGGGAGCATAGGCTAATTCGTACTGGCTGTGGATTTCTGTGGCGATGTGGTTCAGCGCCTCCTGCACCGTATCTTTGCCCCACTTCTGATACGATTGCCCTCCCGAATAGCGCGCGAAATAGATCATTGAATCCTTGAAGATCGGCTTCTTCGCTTCTTCACCCAACCCGAGGAGAATCCCCAGCAGGTTGACGTCGCTCGTGTCCCAGGTGTTCTCCTGATAGGTGGGCGTGGCGGGCTGGTTCGGACCCATGGGCCGCGCTACGCTTTGACTCACCAAGTCTGGAGCCGGATCCTTCGCGGGTCTTTTCCACAAACCCTTCACCGGGCTAAAGCCCAAGTGATAGATGGTTATATTGGAATTCATTGCCCCCTTAACGATTTCGCTTCGGCTCATCTTGCTTCCGATGTTGAATCCGTCGGAAAAGACAATGGCCACCTTCCGATCCTCTGGCGGCCTGTTGTTGAGCATGGAAAGAGCGCGCAGGACAGCGTCGTCCAAGTGCATCCCGCCGCCGCGCCCCTGGAGTCCGCGGAGTACGGTATCCAGCTTGTCCCCATTGGGCGTAAAATCCAGGAGCCTGTCTACGTGATCGCTGTACGTGAGTACGGCCACTTCTCCCTGCGGACCCATGACCATGTCGGAAAAGATTGAACCCAGCAGGCGCACAGAATCCAGGAAGGGCGCCGTGGCGTCATTCGTTTCTACTACGATCACCAACGACAAACGGCGCATCTCCGAGTCAAACTGGGCAATGCGTTGCTGTACACCGTTATCGAGGATCTTGAACTCATTCTGCTCGAGGTCGTATACGAATTGCCCGCCCGAATCAAACACCGTCACCGGAGTTGTTACCAATTGAACGTTGCTTCGTATCTTGTATTCGTCGCCCGCCGGGGGCTGATCGGGGGAATCCTTTTGCGGGGCCGCTTGCTCCGGGCTCTTGGCCGCTGCGCCCTCCTGCGCCCAGGCTTTCGGAGCTGATGCCAAGCCAGCTAGAAACACCAAGAGCGCGAGGGACACCACCTCGCCGAGGGAGCAATGCAGCCATTTCCGACTCATGAACAACCTCCCAAACTTCCCTTTCTGTTTGATGACCGCCGGTTAGCTCCGGTTGCAGGAGAACGCTACACGGCTCGTTGCCGCACCGCTTCGTAAAGCACAACTCCTGCGGCTACGGACACATTCAAGGAGCTGACAGGACCTCGCAGCGGAATATGTGCGCGCTCATCACAGGCCTCGCGCACCAGCCGATGCAGGCCACGCCCTTCGCCACCGAGCACCAGCACGCACCCTGGCGAATAATCCAGCTCCGTGTATGACTTGGGAGCCTCCGGTTCAAATCCATACACCCAAAGGTTGTGCTCCTTCAAGTCCATTAAGGCTCGCACTAGATTCGGGACTCGCGCCACCTTGGCATGTTCCAACGCGCCCGCCGCCGCCCGTGCCACCGCTGACGTAAGCCCCGCCGCGCGTCGTTCCGGAATGACGACGCCGCGCGCGCCTGTGGCCACGACCGTGCGGATGATCGCCCCCAGGTTTGCCGGGTCCTCCACGCCATCCAGCGCGACGAGCAGCGGATGGTCCGCCTGGGCGACGAGATCAGAGATATCATCATAGGCTTTCGGCGCGCACACTGCCACCACGTTTTGATGCTGCGGCGTGCCGGCCGTGCGTTCCACTGCCGGGCGCGGGGAAAAGCGCAGGGAGACTCCCGCAGCGCGGCAGGCGTCTACAATCTCCTGGATGCGCGGATTGTTGTAGCCCTGCGTGATCATCACGAAGTCCACCGGCCGAGTGCGCACTGCTTCCCGCACCGAATGGATTCCGTAGACGACCTCCTCACGCTCACCACTTTCCCGATGGGACAAAGAATGCCTCCCCAACCTGTGCCTTGCGTTTACTGGACCCCGTGCTTTCCAAAGGTTCGCAAGGGGTTCCAAAAGGTCTCAATCGTGGACAAAGGGCTAATGCCCAGTGATGCCTGATGGTGGTCCGCGACGCTGGAATCGTACATTTTGTCCATCGCCTCTCTAAAATCGGACCTTACAGCTTGGCCACGTCGGCAAATTGTCTCAGCCTCTCGCCCACGCTCTTTACGGGCTTTGGCAACGGCAGCTTGGCGCCCTCTTCGTAAATGGGAATGAGTTTTTCCAGTTCGGGTCCGGAACCCGCACCGGTCACGGCCATGCGAACCGGATGGAACAGATCCTTCCCCTTTTTACCGGTTTCTTTTTGCACGGCCTTGGTGATCTCACGAAAGCGCTGGTAAGTGAGTGTACCCTCTGCCAAGACCTTTGGAATGAACGCCTTCAGCACCTCGACGGCCGCTGGACTGGCGAGCAATTCCTGAAATTCCGGCGTGGCCACAGCCTGCTGCGGATCAAACTCAAAAATGATATTCGTCGCCGACGGAAGCTCAGACAGCAAACTGACATTCTTCATCACCGCATCGAGCACACGTTCGACCCAGGCAAAAATGTCCGAACCCGGCAGTGCGCCCACCAGTCCAGCGGCTTGCAGATACGGAAGCGCCAGCTCCGCCAGCCGCCGCGGTGCACATTGTTTCATGTAGTGCCGATTCAGCCAGTTGAGCTTGTCGTTATCGAACACGGCCGGGCTCTTGGTGATGTGGTCGAGCGAGAACTGTGCAACCAACTCCTCGGGACTCAGGATTTCCGTTTTCCCATCGGCGGGCGACCACCCCAGCAACGCCAGGTAATTGCGCAGCGCCTCGGGCAGGACTCCCATTTCGCGAAAGCTTTCCATGGAAGTCGCCCCGTGCCGCTTGGAGAGGCGAGTCCGGTCGGCTCCCAATATGGTCGAGAGGTGCGCGAACTCAGGAGGCTCCCAGCCGAGCGCGCGATAGAGGGCAAGCTGGCGCGGCGTGTTCGAAATGTGATCGTCGCCGCGGATCACGTGACTGATTTGCATCAGGTGATCGTCAATCACCACGGCGTAGTTGTACGCGGGCAGACCCTCGGAGCGCACCAGGATGGGGTCGCCGACGACGTCGCTGGAAATGCTGGTGGGTCCGTGCACGCGGTCGTGCCAGAAGAAGCTGCTTTCCACAATCTTCAGACGCACCGCCGCCGGCTCACCCGCACCCCTGCGGCGCAGGACTTCCTCGGCGGCAAGTTTGCGGCAGCGCCCGGAGTAGCGCGGCTGGCGGCCGGCCTTCAGCTCCTCCTGGCGTTCGGCTTCCAGTTGCTCGGCCGAGCAGAAGCAGTAGTAGGCGTCGCCCTGCGCGATCAGTTTCTCCGCGTACTCGGCATAAATCGCGCTGCGCTCCGACTGGCGATAGGGTCCAACCCCCCCCCCCCTGTCCGGACCGTGGTCCCAGTCGAGCCCGAACCAGCGCAGGTCGTCCATCAACTGCCGTTCGTATTCCGGCTTGGAGCGTTCCGCGTCCGTATCCTCAATGCGCAAGACGTAGACCCCGCCGTGATTCCGAGCGAATAGCCAGTTGAAAAGCGCCGTCCGGGCATTTCCCACATGGACGTACCCGGTGGGGCTGGGAGCAAAACGAACTCGAACCGTAGACATGAATTTCCGGCCTTTCGCGAATCTTTGATGATAACACGCTAAGCACGGGACAAGGGACACGGGAAGGAAACACGGGATTCGGGATTGGGGTTTAGGGGTTCGGGTTTAGGGGTTCGGGATTAGGGATTGGGGATTTGGGATTCGGGATTTGGCTTTAGGGACTCGGCGTTCGGGGCTAGGGATCTGGAATCTTGGATCTTGAATCTTGAATTTGAAATCTACGATCCTCCGAAGGCGGTACGCGACTTCGAGTTCTGGATTCCGCGGGCGCTGCGGGAACCGTAGGGCCGAACGGCGTTCGGCCTCCCAATTGGATCGGTCCTAATGTAAGTCGCCTTTGGTCGTGATCCCTCTCGCCCCTCGCGGGACTCGGGCGCGTTAGGGGCGATTCTGTTCTTTCCGTTCTCGCTCGGGCGTCGCTTGCTTAAGTTCCTCCAATAGAAACTTTCGCATTTCCTCGTATTTTTTCCAAACCGGGTACGACCCAATCTCTTCCGCAACCTGCCTTGGGTTGAGGTTTGCAGGCTCTAGTGATCTGAGTTCCTGAATCTTGTCGTACAGATCGAAGCCGTTACCGCTGAAACGACTCGCATCTGGATTGTCGGGAGAAGGACCGAGCCAGCTAGGCCCTCCCTCGAAACGCAATCTATTGAACTCGATCAGCATGCGGGTCAGCCACTTTTGCCAGATTCTGGCATGGCGGACATAGTACGCAAGTCTGCTCCTCCATCCCCAATAAAACTCATCTTCAGTTTTCTCGCCGATGTTCAGCAGATGACCATATTCGACGCTCACGGCGCTGCCTTTTCCGTCGTGGGAAACAAGCTTAGTGCGAAGCATATTGTATTGTTCCTCGGGGAGCAGGTTGCGGGTCGGAAGTCCGAGGCCGAGCTGGAGTCGGCTGAAGTTGGCTCGCCGGCTGCTGAGAATATCCAGGGCGTGGTCGGCGGCGCGACCGGAACGGCTGCCGCGCGCCACGGCCAGGAACCAGTCCCCCCGGACTGACCAATGCCCAGGCAGGCGCACTGGGATAACCGGGTCCGCGCCTGAAAAGGTTGCAGTTTGCTCGCTTGCGGTCTTATACCAATGGCGAGAAGCCGGCGCGCGAGGGTCAGCCCCCCTTACTTTAATTTCAAAGGTACGTTCGGGATCCAGCAACCCATCCACATCGAGGACCTCAAACAACAGGAGCCATGCCTTCAAAAGCTGCAGCGAGTGCCGTTCGAGCATTTCAATCAGCCCTACCCACTCTGGGTAGGTCCAATCTCGCTTACCGGCCCTTCCTCTCCACCGCAACCGGAAACCCCGGTCGTCATCGTAGATTTCTGATCCCCAAACTTCCAGAACAAGGCAGGAGAAGGTTTCTTGCGAAATAGTCGCAAGGTCAAACGCGGGAACCGGTTTTGAGGTCTTCATCGCTTCCAATTTGGCGACCTTTTTACATGCCTCAAGAAATACGCGCCATGTCCTGGACCTTTCTTTCCGGAGCTTCTCATCCAGGGTTTCTGTCTTCTGGATAATTCCCTGTTCTTCGTCGGCTGGACTGCCCCCTGCCTTCAGCAGCGCGTTCCAAACAGATTGGACCGTAAACTTAGGCTCGCCCTCCGGAGTCCGAACGCTAAGCTCTTTTTCGGCTGCACTTTTCCAGAGGTGTTCCCGACAAAGCAGGAACCCAAAATCCCACGTAAAGGGCACTCTGTCGATCAGGTCGACAGGTATGGTTTCTTCACTCAGGTCATAACTGATCGGTTTGAAGAAATGAAGCCGGCGACGCTTCTCTCCTATACCCGGGCTACCGTCGGTGTTCTGAAATAGGCCAAAAGGATCCACAAACTCATCCCGACCTCCCTTGGCATTAACGGTTACGGCATTAAGGTAGTCCCATTGGGAACGAAACTGGACCGGCTCATGATGTTTCAGCGCCCAAAACTCGTCGATTTGGAACACTAAAGTATAGTCAAGCTGCGTATCACGCTGGAGGTAGCTGGAATCTCGAAGGTTGTCGTATCCGGTAACCGCCTCGCCCACGATCACCTCGGCCTTTTCGCTGCCCGTTGCAAGAGGTGTGAACAATTCACGGAAAAGATTGTTCTCTTGCTCTATGTATTTGGCAAAAGCTTCGTTCTCTTTGTACAGTCTCACCTGTAAGGGGACAGGTTGTGGCCGCCCCTCGGCGAGTCCCGAATAAAGCTCAAAATGCGGATCGACGACCGGCAGCTTGCGCCTTCCGCCGTCGCTGAAGGCCCACCGCAACTCTCGAACCACTGCCGGAACGTCCCTGCAGAGGGGGGGAATGACAGTTATGGCGATGCGATCCTCTCGATAAAAGGGTACCCGCCAGGTGTAGAGACGGTTCTGAACCAGGGCGCGCAACTCGGTGGCCAGCGGCCCTGGACCAGCCATTTCGGGGCGGCCCGGCTGCGTGTCAATAATCAGGGACGTGACACCTTCCCGGCCGAGGTGAAACAGCAGATACGGGAGAAATAGAGCGTCCTCCCTGATTTCCGGATACGTCTCGCAGAGTGTGCTGAAGTCGTCGATCACCAAGCGGATGCCCCAAGATTTGTCAAACCTCTCATTCGTCTTGCTTGAAATTAAGTCTGGGAGGAATACCGCCTCCTGAGCCTTCTTTATTGCTTCAGAAACGATGTGCATGAGAATGGGTGCGGATTGGTCGTGGATTTCGAGCCGCCGGCAGATGGTGTGGCACTGGATGTGGCGTTTCAGTGCGTCCTTAAAAGAGTCCTCTGCGCTCCCTATCCTGTCCTGTATCTTTTCAAATACCCACGATCCAAACTCCTCAGACAGCCCTTCCGCATGGATGTCCTGCGTTGTGAGCAGAACAGCTTCGCCGCTACTTCCAAAACTTTCCAGAACTACCCACGCAAGCTCGATGGCGCATTGGTCTGTTTCTTCTTCTATCCCCTGGAGATTGAGATTATTCAGAACTTCCCGCACGCGGCGATCCGATATCTTTTTTGCGCGATCACGAATCAGTGTCGTCACGTAAGAGACAGTTTCGTCCCACTTTCCGACGGGAACCTTGAGCAGCGGCTGTCCCCTCAACAAAGCGTCCAAGGCGGGAGTACCCCCCTTGTCCGGATGGACCAGTTCCATCGCAATGTCCCAAAGGCGCTCCGCATAGCTGACGAAGGCTTGACTCAAGAAGGCTCTGCCGAGCTCGGTCTTTTGGGTCATAGGATCACCGATCAGCGCTGTGACCGTGCTGCACTGGAGTCCAAAATGGTCAGAGTCCTCGTTCCGTTCACGCTCCGTCCTTGTGTTCCCGGCCAGCATCTCGTCGAGGTAAGGGATTCCAAAGCCCGCAAATCTGTTGGGAGGAGAACTCCGTGGCTTTTGCTTATCCTCCATGATTTGGCGGCTGAGGAGGTGTAGCGATGGGAATACATGGACGTAACCCTGCGTCTTTTCGCGATCTTTGTCGACTTCAGGATTGGATTCAGGGTTAACCTCACACATCACCTTGGGATCATCCCAGTTAGGGTCTTGGCCGGTAGTCGAGCCTCTTCCGGCACGGATCACAAGGGGGTGTTGGCCGCGAACGTGCGACTGGCCTCGCACCTTTTCAATTTCAATGGTGCGGCGTGCGTAATTTCTGACCACACTGTGGCGGAGGTGAATCACGACATCCGCCACAAATTCCTCGGGCAGACGTTCGATCGGTGTTGGTTCTTCAACGACAAAAACGATATGACACCGACCTGAGGCTGCCCGCATGATCTGGGCAATGCGCGCCCTGCGAGACGCGATCTCTCCGAAAGCATCGCGTTCGCCCACCAACGTTTGCAACCCTTCGACGGCATCAATCACCATGAGGTGGCGGGGTTGCAACGGCTGGGGAGACTCGACTACTGCAAGCAGGCGGTTTATGAATCCCCAATCGTCTCCGGCTGTGGAGGAGGCCAGATCAAGAAATGCCACTTCCGGGTTTAGCGGTTTTGCGATCGTACTCAGGTAGGCGGAAATGTTGTTTTCGTCACCGGCAACGTCATAGGATTTGAGCGCCAAACTGAGTTCAGGGCCGAGATAAGGATTTCCGGTGGACGCAAAAGGGACCACGCGTTGTCTGGGCCGATCCAGGTAAAAGCGCTTCCACGTTCCTTCGGCCATTTCCCTTTTAAGGTCAGTAGACACGTAGAACGCCAGCGGTACGAATGGTTTCGGTTTTCCCCCAGCGCAATCCGCAACGTACCGGGAGGTCAAATGCATGGCTAGTAGTGACTTCCCCGTTCCGTTTGGGCCCAGAATACATAAGCTGGTCGTTGCGCCGCTGCCTATTCCTTCCCCCTCGGGAAGGTGTACTCCGCCTGTCTCGCCCGCCCCACCGACTGCCGGGCGATCGTCGAGAAGCCTGTCAAGTGTTGGAATACCGAACCTTAATACACTGTTCATCGCTTCAGACCCCCGCCAAATCCCATTCAATAGCTTGCTTCTTCACCTCTTTCTCGAGAGACTCCGCAATTTGCCTGTCCAGTTGAGAATCTGCATCCTTCAGTCTTTCGAGTAGTTGTTGCGCAAGAAACGTTCTTCCAAGACAGCCAGTCGACATAAGCCTCTTTGGGTCACATGAATCCTTCCACCTGTTCGGCAGCAAAGAGGCCCGTCCGCTATCGGTCAGAGCAGCCGCGCTCTTGGGCGTACGCACCCAAAGGGCGGGGAGGATAATGGAGGCTCTTTCACGAGCGGCGGCTTCCCGTTGAGATTTCAGCTTCGCCAGTGTCTCTTGAGATTGTTCCTTCATCTGAGTATCTTCGAAATAACCAAAGAAGCTCTTGTCCTTATCATATAGCCTGAGTTGACCGGACTTCAGGTGAATAAGTGCCAGTAAGGATTCCGCAATCTCGCCACGCTGTTGGGCGGTTGTGGTTTTTGTAGCCGTGAAGATGCGGCCCATTGCCTCTGTTAGGGAACCGGCATGGGTCGTGGTAAGAACGAGGTGTCCGGTGCCGGCAAACCGGATAAGATGCCGCCAATCGCTTTCGGTGCGCGTTTCCCCGATGAAAACCACGGTCGGCTTCTGCCGGAGGCAGTCGTCGAGGACTTTCTGAATCGTTTCGGTATCTTTGCCTTTTTCCCGGGGAGTGTAGTCAAGCCAACGGTCATTTTCCGGCAGTGGTTCTTCAAAATCGCGGCCATTCGGATTCTTGTGGTAGTACTTCTCGATGGGGTCTTCAAGCGTTATCAGGTGCGGGGATCTATCAGCACTCCGTTTCGCCGTCAGATACCTGTAGATGAATCCCCGCGTGATCTCGCTTTTCGCACACTTTGTTGCGCCAGCAACAACTACCAATCCCTTCGGATCATGATCGGGCGGAATGATCTTGTCATACAAAACATCGCAAAGGTCCTGGACACTGTTTAGGCCCTTCTTCCGCTCGGAGCCTGCCACGTAATTTGAACCTCGGCTATCTTTTGCAAGAGGCAGTGTGAGACGCGCGTCTTTCCCTTCGTCCGACAGACGGCAATTGAGGCTCCAGTATTTCCGAGAAAAACAACGGCAAGCGTTAACGCGTGCACCGCATTGCTTGTCATCATTCGTGTTTCGAAGCCTGAGTTTGGCATCAAGTGAATGCCGAGCTTCAAGATCCTCAATTTTTTTGATATCGGGGAGGTGTTGAATCAGCTTATTCTCAAAATCCGGGGTGGCCTTCCGATAGAAAGTGAAATCAGAGTCTGACCTGAACTCGCAGTCGATGGGTGGAGGGGTCGACACGTCCATTGTGCTTCCTCGATTGTCACGGGTATGTGTTGCACTTTATAACTTGAATGTATGAGAAAGGCAAGGACAAATTTACCGACTGTTCTTAGCCTGCCGTCTGTACGGTTCCATCAGCAGCAGGCACGGATTTGTCTGCAAGCTGCACTATTTCGCGTCGTTATATACATGGGTGGGCCGACTGAAGAAAGATTTGAACTCCGTTGGACACAAATGAAGGTATACTTCCCACAGGCGAGAACCAAAAAGTCAACTCCGGTCGAGATGTTACGGGTCAAGCAGGGCCAGTTTCCATGCCTGAAGATAGCGCATTCGAAACAATGAAGTTGGAGTATATTGCACTCCGCCAAGAAATCCTTCAGTCCATCAGCTACCAACATCAAATACTGCTCGCTGGCTATGGCGCAACAGGAGTGTTCGCAGGCTATGTCGTAGTCAAACCCTTCCCAGCAAGTTATCTTGCAGCACTGATTATCATTCCTTTCATTCTCTTGGGTATGGCGTCATTGTGGATTGTCGAATGCAACCGAATGGTTAGAGCAAGCTATTACATCGGGCGGATACTCTGGCCATGCCTTCGAGACGAGTGCACGTCCAAGCCTAGAAACCAACACTTGCAGGAGGTTGGATGGGAGTGTTGGATACGGTCCAAGAACAAGAAGGACGAGGCTTCGCGTTTTCGCGAACGCCAACACCGTTCCCAGTGTATCGTCGTCTTTTGGGCTCCCGTGTTCCTGAGTACCGTCACCTCCATAGTCGCTGTTCTGGACGCCTTCTGGATTCCCCAGAAATTAACTGTTCCTCAGCGAGTGTTGCCCTGGGTACTCCTCTGTCTTGCTTTGTTCGCGGCAGGGCTCTGGATGCGAATGCACTCGGATGTCACTGCGATTTCCGACTTAGGGGAAACACAGATTCTGGCTACCGCCGTGGGTGACGATAGCTCTGGTTCCAAAGGATCTCGCCCGGATGCCCATTTCCAACCGGACAAAAGAACTCCAAGCAGGTAGCGCAGCGGTACGCGTACTCTGCGTTCCGCTGCAGCCCTTAATACGGACGTCCATCCACATAAACGCGAAATGACGAAAAGCCGCGCAGGAACGCAAAGGGTACGTCCGTCTGATGCTCTACGCCTTTCATGATAACCCGCTCGGACCGGGACACGGGACAGGAGTCACGGGATTAGAGATTCGGGGCTCGGGATTAGGGGCACACGTCGCTTACGATCCACAAGTTTCACGCCCCGAAAGGCATTGGCGGGCTGCCCGTCCGGCCCGAACGTGGAAAGCTTGCCAGTCGGTCTGTAGCGCGCAGGACTCGGTCGGCGAACGCCGCCGCCAGTTGTGGAGAATCCCGAGCAATGAAGAGAGAGACCGCTTCGAGATCATCTGCCGCTTGGGGCGTCCACCTTACTTGAGCCATTTCGCCATACGCTGCCGGACCTCTTCTTGACTGATAAGTTCACCGCGGTCCGCTTGGAGAAGCCCTCTCTCGACTTTATAAAGCAAGTAAAGCCGATCCAGGGCGTCTTCGACGCCGGCGTCGTCGGGAAGCTCTTCCATGGCCTTCAGTATTTGCTGCTTTGTTCCCACGGCAACTCTCCTATTTCACTTCGTATCCTAACACTGAATACGCGTAAGGGCTAGGTGGGCAGGTCATCCCTAATCCGCCGATAAGGGAGGCGGGTTTGGGATTTTGGATAACTGCACAGGGAATCGGGGCTGAGGGAAGCGCGTTCGAAGGGATGGGCGGGGCAATTACGGCGGGAGGAGAAGGTGCGAGGCC
>JBKQVI010000447.1:0-17284 GCA_052139985.1 Terriglobia bacterium | reverse complement strand
GCCGTAATTGCCCCGCCCATCCCTTCGAACGAGCTTCCCTCAGCCCCGATTCCCTGTGGAGTTACCCAAAATCCCAAACCCGCCTCCCTTATCGGCCGATTAGGGTGAAAATGGGTGTACTTGTAGAGCCGCCCGTGAGGGCGGATAAAATGTGTACCGGCGGGTTTACCCCGCCATTCGCACATTGCGATAATTCGTGTTATGGCGACGTAAAGTCGCCGCTACGTCGGATACCCGGGGGGGTCCGCAGCCTGTGAAGCCCGGCGCTACAACAACCCGCTACAGCGGCCAGGGCGTGGCACGGCCATACGAAGGTGTGAAAAATTGCCATCGCCACCGCTGAGGCACTGAGACACGGAGAAAAATGTCCTTTCCTTTCTAGCCTCTGCGCCTCAATGTCTCAGTGGTGAAACGCTGTTCGACGATTTCTTCACACCTTCTCCTGGCCGTGACCGCTCACGGGCTGGAAGCCCGTGCCACGACCCGCGCGCAGAACAGCGACGGCGGTCCGCATTGTACACAAGTTTCCCGACTACGGCGCGCCCGGCGCGAATCAAGCCCTTGACCGCGCCCAGCATCATAGCCCACCCAGTCGGCCTTCCGTTTCCACGTTTTTCACTGAAGCTAACACGCGCCGGCAGGGGTGGCGAGGCACGGTCTGTAGCACAGCCACTCCTGGCGGTGCCTCGAGTCTACACATTTTGTTGGCGATGCCGTCGATGGTACCCACGGAGCGCGTTGTCATCCTGAGGCACGGTTCTTTCGGGTCGAAGGACCTCGGTAGTTCATGGTGGCACACTGGCCGGGAGTGAATTACAGGGGTCCTTCGCCTTGAGAAGCGAGGCTCAGGATGACAGTGATTGCTCAGGGCGGCAGGGAAAGCTCATGGTAACACTGTCATTCTGAGAGTTTGTGACTTTTTTGAATTCCCGCGCATGTCGGCGTTGAAAGCAAAAGGCTTAGGCTCCAGAATTAGGCCCAAAAGCCGAAAAAGTCACAAACTCTGAGCCCGTTCTTTGGGCGAAGAACCCCGGTAGTTTGTTTTGCTCGCGCGCACTCTCGAACGACAGAGGTCCTTGGGCCCGATCAAGTGCGTCGGGCCTCAGGATGACAGGGTGAAGGTCCGACGCAAGAAGTGAAGGTTTGTTCGTCCGGAGCGTATATGCTCCAGAAGAATGCTCCGCCTTCTCGGCCTGTTACAGGCCCTGTGTTCTCTTTCGCGCCGTCAACCGTAGGGGCAACCCCCTTGATTGCCCGCGGGCTGGCGCAGACCTCTGTACTTTGAGGTCTGCGATTTCCCGCAGGGACTTGGCGAGCTGGACTCAACCCATCCCATCCATGCGGAGAATTGACGCATCCTGCCAATAGCCGGAAGCGCGGAGGTGGGCGCATATTGCCCTCCTCCGCAGCTTTTAAGATATCATTGGCGTCCAACAAGTAAACGCCAGAGATAGATGAAGAGCCGCAGACGAAAGCAAACGGCGCTTGCGCTACCCGTCTCACAGTCAGTAAGTGAAGAGGTAGGCAACTCTGCAGCCACGCTGTTTCACGTTAAAAAGCACAGTCGGGTGCCGATACCAATTCGGGTCCTTAAAGGTCTGGCCAAATCCCGGCGATGTGACCAATACGAGATTCATAACTCCTAACGACAGCATAAGGCCGCCAACGCCATCGGACCCATCTGTCAGTTGAATAGTACCAAATGTGAAACCACCCGACTTTCGCGTTTGGCCAACGAACGAGTGCATGTACAATCCGAGCGGACTATCCAGCGCAGACCCACCCATCAACGAGTCGAAAAGGCAGTGCAGACTGTCCCGGTGCACGATTGTTCCCCGCAGTCCCCTGATCTTCGCGGCGGCGACTAAGCCGCAGTAAACCTTAACCATCCAGCGCTCAACGTCGATGCCAGACGAGAGATAGAAGGACCTAAAGACTCTTTCCGCTTCACTAATGCGTTTGATGTCTAGGTAGAGGTCCTCTATCTTTGAGAAAGCCGAGCCGGCCTCGGTATCTAAGGCTGAAAGAGCTGAATTGTGAGCGTCGCAAAGGACTTTCGCTGAAAATGCATCGATCCCAATTTCAACAGTTGACTTTCCGCCAAAGAAGTGTTTCGCATTTTCGAATTTTAGCGTCGATGTGGTAATTCGCTCTAGAATGTTTCTAGAGATGAAGTGCTCTTTCGTAATCTTTGTGCCGCAATTGTCGGTTGGTGATAGATAACAACGGTCGTGCGTGAAATCAGTTTTATCAACATCGATGATTCCTACGGGGACCTTCTCCCATCGGCCGTTGCCTCTCCAACAGCAGTTGTAAGCAGGCTTGTCACTACGACAAGGACAAGGGCTGTGCGAGAATCTTCCCGTCCAAGGCATCGACGCGGACTTCATACCCAACCTCAATCGTGGAGCTGTGCGGTTCCTCCACTCCTCCATGGATCTTAATAAGAAGCGCGCCCACAGGCCCATCAATGCGAAAAATTGAACAGCCACAGATGAGGGCAGACTGCGCCTACATCTACGCTACACGCTACGCCTGTTTGCGGAAACCTTCTCAACCTGAGTCGGCCACGCCCCCTCTCCATTTCCACCCTTGAAGTAAAGGCGACCCCTGGCGTCGATTGATGAGACTGTGAACTCTCTGGCACACTCGTCACGATGGCCGTCAACCTCAAATGCCTTTCTGACCACGACCCGATCGCCGGGCTGCAACTGAAGCAGAGCGAGCGCTTGCCGGTTGCGTCGGTCGAGTTCGTCTGCGATCTTGGCAGACGCCACCCGTAAACTCTCGCAACATACGTCCAGGTTCAAGCTCCTGGCAAACGCAACCTGCCTCTGCGTGGCGGGTCGGAAGCCATCGCTGCCGATTGCCTCTGCAACAGCATCTTGGAGGGGCGCGGCTGCGACACGTCGACTATCTCCGGCGATCTTGACGGAAAGTGCAGAGGCCACACGGGCCTGGATGTCAGTCGGCTCCTTAGCCATATTCTTTGCGCAGATGCTCCGGGAATGATAATGAAAGGCAGCCGGAAGCGCAGAGATACGCGCATTTTTCGTTTCTCTGCGGTTTGCACTCCTCGTTGCCGTCCTCCGCATCGCATCAAATCGGTGTGTGCGGATCGAAAGGCGGGCTGGCGCAGACCTCGCGCTTGAGGAGGTCTACGTTATCTCCAGGGTGGTAACATCCGGGCCGCAGACATTGAACGGTATGTCTGCGGCTGCCGCGTCTAGCCTCTCTTAAGGTCATCAGGCGACGAGCGCTCCACCACATTCCGGTCTCTCGCGGGGACCCTCAACAGCTATCACATAAAATGCAACAATAAGCGAATTTGGGTATTTACAAGATCCCGCACGTACGTCGCAAGCCATGATCCTGCTTGATTTGCAAAGTGTGACTCGCTGAATTTGTTTCTTGCCTTGTCGACGGCATACGCGGTCTGTGTAATCGTGTTTGCAATCTCGTCCGGGCAGGTATTACATGAACGCTTCACAAATACCTTTACTTCCTTCGAAAGATCGGTGATTTCATACGGATACGAATCCCGTTTTGATTTCGCGCGTACAAATGCTCCAAGGAACCCTTCTAGGCAGGTGTAAGATAGCGTCACGGCGCGCTCGTATTCTCCCTTTGTGATCGCAGCGTCAATTGTCGCCAAATATTGGTTAAGTCGGTCAGCGTTCCAAGCAGCATCTGGGATTTTCGCACTGGGCGCCACGGTCCCTCCGCCCAGCATTTTACGAATCTCAGAAAGCTCCGTCGCAGTTCCATCCACTCCTTCGATCTCCCCCAGGATTGCCGTCATCGCCCGGACACGAGTGTCTTCGTCGAGTCCCAGCAAAATATCCCTAAAATAATCTCTTCTCGACGTGCTCTTACCCTGCGCCCTCCTCTCATTTATCAATTGACTGTAATCCGGTAAGTTGTCATCAAAATCCTTCATTCTTCCGAGAAACCTGCCGCCGGAGAAATACGCGGCATTCTGCATATCCATTAAGCCCATTAGCCGGGTGAATATCGCATTCCACCTAATCATCACATCTACGCTTTCTTAATCGAGCCGTTGGCGCCGGGGGGGGCGCGTTTTGCCCTCCTCTGCGGCTTTTCACTCGTCGTTGCCGTCCTCCGCATGCCATCAAATCGGTGCGTGCGGATCGATGGGGAGCAGTTCTCGGTCAACCGACAGCCCGCTTGGGGGTCGCCTTGTAATCCACTATATGAAGTATGCCCTTTGGCGTTATCCATACGTCGTCGATCCCACCACGGATGATGAGACCGCTCGGCTTATGGTAATATTGAATGCCGCGCCGCAACGAGTCGCGCCACGCGTCGAGTTTTTCGTGCGCATAAGGCACCGCATCGATGCCGTACTGCTTCAGGAGTGGGTGCGCCTTTCCTTTTGCACGATAGGCGTCAAATTCCCGCTTCAGTAACTCGTCGATAGCGCTATTGATCGGGTAGCCGGGCGCGTCCGGCCGCGCGATGCCGAGTCGCTTCTCAAGATAAAAACATCGGGGGCATTCCAAGAAGCGGTCGATACCCGAGCGACTCACCTGGTAAGGTTTCTCCCCTGCCGGATCAAAGCGACTCCGCCCCCCCTTTACGGCATAGGGCTTCTTCTTCAACGCAGCGGACTTTTCGTTTGGCATTTGTGTTAGGCCTCCACTTCCCAAATTTCCAGTCCGTCAAGTCCTCGGCAGCATACGACTTATGAACCCTCCACCCTTGGGTCATCCACAATCGTTTCAACGGGCTTAATTGGGTGCTTGCAAATGTTGCATATCGCATCTTCAGGCGCCGGGTGTGGTCCAGAAAGAAAGTGAGGAAGCGATCCCGGAAATTTATCTTGGTAGCATTTAAGATGGTAGGATTTGGTATGTTCCATTGTTCCCTCCCCCCGGCCAAACTATACGTCAACCGTAACGCTGTGAGGGGGTATTTCTTCTGCGGGTGGCGCACACATTGGTTTGTATGTATGCGCCCCACAAACACGGGCAACATCTCGGTCACCGCGTCCAATCCGCAGCAGGGGCTGACTTCGGCAATTCAGGGTAGCAGTGCTGCCTTAAGGAAGCGCGGAAATTACCATATTGTCTGGATGTTTGAGGACTGTATGCGGCCGTCCCGACTGATGACGGGCACTCGCAAGTAAACGGCAGTGGCGGCCACAATCCGATCAGGCATGTCCGGAACTTGCGCTCGGGGGACCTGGCGCAGAGCTTCAACGACCTCGGCTGTGAATGGAGCTTCTTCGATAACATATCCGGGATCTGCCAGCGCGGCCTTCAAGTCCTCGTAGGCGGATGCCGGGAGCCGGCTTTTTTCGACCAGGTAAACGATTTCGGCAAGGCTGATGGGGGATAATGCAATGCCATGGCCGGCTTGGGCGGCATCGTCCATTAACGTCCGCGCCGTAACCGACAGGCGCGGGTTCTTGTACAGATACCACAAGGCCGTGTGCGTATCGGCAACGCCCACGATCATGGAAGATCCTCGCCGAAGCCGCGAAACATTTCCCGGCGGTTCTCGTCGATCTCTTCCTCAGTCGGACCAGGACCATACTTCGCAAGCAGGCCATAGGCCGATTTCCTGGGCATGACCGGCTGAGCGGGGGCCTCAGCGAGAAACTTGTCGAGAGCCTCGCGAACGATGGCGTCGGGCGTGAGTCCCTTGGCTTTAGCCGCCGCCATGAGCCGGGCTTCTTCTTGAAGGGGCAAACTGATGGTCATGGATCGGCTCCTTTCGTCGTGATGCGTCCTCAAAATCTTACGCGAAATGCGGCTTGCAAGCAAACCAGCGCCGGATTGTGAGTGCGGAATCCGGTGTCCGCAGGTCCCGCACGCATGGGTTTGTACGCCCTTGCTCCACGAACCCGGGCAACATCTCTGTCACTGCGCCCAATCCATGGCCGGGTCCGGCTTCTTAACGGTCGCCAGGCGGCGGGTTCAGGCCAGTAGGGTGGCCGACGCAGCGCTGATCCCGACGCCCCAGATTGTCTCCAGAGCGCAGTCAGCGAACATCTTTCGATGGTTGTTGGTCATAGGCTTTTTCCCCTTTCTGTTCTCAGTTTGTCGTAGCTTCCAAACCATTGCCCGCAATATCACAAGCAATGCGAAAAGGACGCCGAAACCAACGCACGCCGCGAGGGTTGAACTCGCGCCTACTGGCCCTACTCGCCTGAACCCGCCAGCCTACGAGAATCTTATCACCCCCACTGATAGGCGCTTCGCGTTTTTCGATTCGACCCATCGTCAACCGCAAGCTGACAGCGCAGCGCTGCCTTAGTCCGCAACCAAGAATGTAGGGGCCACCGGCGCTGGCCCTGGCCGAACGCCGTTCGGCCCTGCGACTGCCGAATGGGATTCGGCGGCACACCCGCAGCACATGTAGGGACCGGATGGCAGACGCGCGCACGTTTTGCCCTCCTCTGTAGCTTTTCAGTCGTCGTTTCCGTCCCCCTCATGGTGTCAAATCGGTGCGTGCGGATCGCTGAGCGGCAGGACCCGCTGAAACGAAAGTCCGCTTGGGGTCGCCGGCGCGTGGTTGAGGGTGCCGGCATCATCATGGATGCTCGACTGCGTCCAATCTTTCGGACGGCTTGGCAGGCCCGCCTTCACCGGCAAGCGGCGCAGCCGCGACGTGCCGCGCGTTATACGCCTCGCGCCGGCGGTTGCATCAACAATAAAAGGGCCGCAGGGGAACCCGATGGCTGACGGATACCTGTGCAATGCTCGCGCGTAACTTCTTGTTGGTTTGACAAACGCTTGGGAGCGCGTTTTAAAGGTTGCGGCTTCTACCCAAGGGACCCCTCATCCGCTTCGTACCTCAGCACCTTCTCCCCCTGGAGAAGGTTGGGGATTATGCGCTGGGCTACGCCCTCGAACGCTATCTATCGATGTTGTTCCCTGCCAAGAGACGCAGAGGAGGGTGGAGTGCGCCCACCTCTGCGCTACGGCCTCGCTTCGCACCTTCTCCCCCTGGAGAAGGTTGGGAGTTACGCGCTGGGCTACGCCCTCGAACGTTATCTGTCGATGTTGTTCCCTGCCAAGAATCGCAGGGGAGGGTGGAGTGCGCCCACCTCTGCGCTACGGCCTCGCTCGACATCAGGCTGACCCGCAATCGAAATTCTGCTGGACCTCACTTGGGGAAAAAGTCCACCCCTTCCTTTCCGAACCAAGTGTAGCGCGCAGTCGTTCCCCCCAAGCGCCAACGCTCGGGAGAGGTGGTTTCCATCCAATCGAGCGGCTCCGCTTCCGGCTGGACTCGAGCGGCAGTGGCAAGGGCGCTCTTGAGCAAGCGCTTTTCTTCCGGCGTAACTTCCGCAGGATTGGCGGAGATAAACAGGACGGCGCCGCTCCGCGCCACCACGTCGAGCCACTGGCGCGTCAGGGAAAGGGGGACGGCTTTTGATAGGGGCGCGCAATCCGGATCGACCAGGAAGAAGGTCCGATGTTGAGGCAACCGGAATGCCAGCGTGTTCACTCCCATCTTGCGCGTCCGATTCCAGTCGCGGCCGCTGGTGTCGTCGCCGGTCCGCTGCGATTCGAATATTCCTGCGCCAAGATGGCCCACGGTGTTGCACCCAAGTAAGACGGCGTCGCCTACCGCCTGACGGAGGACACGGTAGAATTGCAGCACAATCTCGGCCGAAGTCTTGGTGCGATCGGCAAAGTGCCAGCCCTCGGATGTTAGTTCCGCTCCCATCTCCGGTCCCCAGCGACCCAACATGTCAAACGTTGAGAAATCATGCTTTACGAGTTCGTATCCCCACGCCGTCACCCTTTGCAGTCCCTCCCGGATATAAGCCAACGCTTCGGGAATGCTGGGATCAATGACAAAAGGCGAATCTGGAGGCTGCGGCTTTTGGCTTCCGGCAAGCTGCCATCCCTTCGCGCCCGAGTCAACGGTAAAGAGCGGCCGCACCCAAATACCCGGCCGGACGCCACGCTTTTTCATTTGTGCGGGCAGGCTTGGCACCTCGGGAAAGCGCAGGCTGTCTTCGGTCCAAGGGCCCGCTCCATCACGTCCCTTTCCCCAACCCATGTCGATGACCATAAATGGCGAATTGACGGAAACGGGAGACAACTCGGCCAATTGCTCGACGTCTCGCAGGACGTTCTCCGCCGTCATGTTTTCGCCGTACAGGTAATACCAATTATTGGAACCATAGATCGGCTTATCGGGCAAACGCGGATGCGGGGAAAGACCGCGGCACAGACCGGAAGCGGCATGGTAGGGAGATACCTCAGGATGCCCTCGCAACGCCACTATCTCTGCCGCCTCCAGCCGGCGGTCGCCCAACTGCACACCGCTGCCGCCGTTGCGAACATCAACCCAAAGGGAGATGCCTTCTGCATCCACCTGCCAGAAGCAAAAAGCGCGCGCCCCCGTCTTAACGCCATACCCGTGGGTTCCCTGCCTCGTCGCCACCAGGAAATACCATGGCATGACGCGATCGGCAGCCAAGCCGCGCCATTCCAAGTCGCCGTAGGAGCGCTCCCAATGGTCGCCCAGAAATCGCGAACCCTCCGGCAGGCGGCCTGACCAGCGCACCTGTAAGCGCTGAAGCGAACTGCGCGGCGAGGCCACCGAAAGAGCAAGCGTCGTCCCCTCTCCGTGCCGATTTGCTTCGGTCGTAACCTCGACATCCTCAGCTTGCCAGCGGTTGGCAGATATCGAGAGCGCGACACGGCCTGCCCCTTCCACGTACGCCGCAACAAAATCGGGGGGGCGGATAAGATCCACAAAGGTATCTTGCGTTTCGGCCGCGGAACTCCGTGGGGCGTGGGCTGACGCCACGGCCGCTAACCCGGTCCCAAGAAACGCCCGGCGAGACTTCTTCATGTGTTCGGCCACTCCGTACAAGCATCAGGTATGCGCTTCAATCGTGTTGACCACCGTCTTCAAGGCCTTGATGCGCGCCCACCATTTCCAGTTTCCCTCAATGATCGTCCAGGGGGCGTAGTCCGTGTCCGTCTTCTCGAACATCTCTTCCAGGGCTTCAATGTAAGCGTCCCACTTTTCGCGGTTGCGCCAATCCTCGTCGGTCAGCTTCCAGTTCTTCCACGGATCTTTCTCCCGCTTCTTGAAACGGTCGAGCTGCTCCTTCTTGGAAATGTGAATCCAGAATTTAACCAGCACCAACCCATCGTCCGTCAGCGTTTTCTCAAATTCGTTGATCTCACCGTAGGCGCGCTGCCATTCTTCCTTCTTAGCGAATTTCTCCACCCGCTCCACCAGCACCCGCCCGTACCAGGTGCGGTCAAAGATGCCGATGCGCCCACGTGGGGGCAGCCGCAGCCAGAACCGCCGCAGCCAATGCGTGGCTTTTTCTCCCTGGCTCGGCGCGCCAATCGGGTGCACCTCGTACCCGCGGGGATCGAGGGATTCGGTAACGCGCTTGATGTTTCCTCCCTTCCCCGCGGCATCGCAACCTTCGTAGGCCACGGCAACGGCAATGCCTTTCTCGATGACCTTGCGCTGCAACTTCAGCAGCTTGAACTGATACTCCTCCAATAGTTCTTCGTATTCCTCTTTCGATTCCAGCTTCTTGTCGAGATCAAGTTTGTCGAGGTACCCCATGGATTTACCTCCTAAAGGTCTAGTCATCACCAGCCTGCGAATGTGAAAGACCGCGCCCGAGAGGGTTGGCCGACGATTCCGTGTCGAAGCTGACTTCTGCGGTCATTGCTATACGCCATCTGCGCGCGGATTCTACCAGAAGGCCGCGCCGAGTCGCAAAGGGTTTTCCCGTTTATTTCCCAATTAGAGTGGAGACTGGGAACAAGAGTTCCGGAGAGAAGGACGCAAAGCTCCGTCCGCAAACAGAAGCGCCGGTCCCGCAACGCGAAACCGGCGCCAGTTGAATACGGCTCAACCTAACACTAACTGCCGAGCCTTAGTGCTTTCCTTGAGGGGGATGATGCTCAGAATGCTCCGCGTGCTCGGCGGGCTCGGCCGGTCCGACTTTGTCACCGGTTTTGGCCCGCTGGTCGCGCAAAACGGCTTTGCGGCTCAGGCGCACCTTGTTGCCTTCAACAGAAATGACCTTCACCAAAAGCTGGTCGCCCAGTTTCAGCTCGTCGCGGACGTCGCGGATGCGATGCTCCGCCACTTCGCTGATGTGAAGCAAACCGTCAGTGCCGGGGAAAATCTCCACGAAAGCGCCGAAATCCGCCAACCGTACGACTTTGCCGAGGTAGGTCTTTCCAATCTCGGCTTCCGCCAGCAGGTCGCGGATCATCTTCAACGCCTTGGAGGCAGAAGGCTCGTCGGTGGCCGCCACATTCACGCTGCCATCATCTTCGACGTCAATCTTCACGCCCGTCTGTTCGATGATGCCGCGAATAACTTTGCCGCCCGGCCCGATGAGCTCCCCGATCCTGGAAGGATTGATCTTCATCGCGTAGATGTGCGGCGCATAGGTGGAAATTTCCGTGCGCGGTGTTTCCAATGTTTCAAGCATTTTGCCGAGCACGTGCAAGCGCGCGGTCTGGGCCTGGGTCAAGGCCTCGGCCATGATCGCCGGGGTAATGCCCGTGATTTTGATATCCATCTGGAGGGCGGTGATTCCGTCCTTGGTTCCGGCAACTTTGAAATCCATATCGCCATAGTGATCCTCGGGACCCGCGATGTCCGTGAGGATGGCGTACTTATCACCTTCCTTCACCAAGCCCATAGCAATTCCCGCCACCGGGGACTTGATCGGAACCCCTGCGTCCATCAAGGCCAGCGTGCCGCCGCAAACCGTGGCCATGGAAGATGAACCATTCGATTCCAGGATGTCCGACACCACGCGAACCGTGTAAGGGAAGTCTTTCTCCTCCGGAAGGACGCCGATCAGCGCGCGCTCGGCTAACGCACCGTGTCCGATTTCCCGGCGGCCGGGACCACGAAGGAACCCGACCTCTCCGACGCTGAAGGGAGGGAAATTGTAATGAAGCATGAAGCGTTTGAAAGCCTCACCTTCCAACACATCGAGGCGCTGCTGGTCCTCACCGGTGCCAAGCGTAGCGGTAACCAGCGCTTGCGTCTCCCCGCGCGTAAACAACGCAGAGCCGTGGGTGCGCGGTAGCATTCCAACCTCTGAACTGATGGCGCGCACCTGATCGAAGGCACGACGATCCGGCCGCTGCCGCTTCTGCAAGACGTCGTCGCGGAACAAGCGTTCTTCCACATCGTCAACAAAGTGTGCCACCAACTTGCGCTTCGCGACGTCTTCCTCCGGGTAGCTTGCCACCAAGGCCTTCCGCAGATCGGCGATCTTGCGATGACTTTCCAGCTTGATGTACTTGGAAGTATCCATGGCCTCGTGGAGGGCCTCCTCGATCTTCCCGCGAACCTCCTCGTAGAGGGCCTCGTCGCGTGCCGGCGCGGTGAACTCGCGCTTCTTCAAGCCCAGCTTTTCAAACAGTTCCTTTTGCGTTGCCACAATCCTGCGGATTTCGGCGTGCGCATATTGAATCGCTTCAATGATGCTCGCTTCGGAAACTTCCTTTGCGCCCGCTTCCACCATCACGATGGCGTCTTCCGTGCCCGCTACCACCAAGTTCAGAGCACTGTCCCGGATCTGGCTATAGGTGGGGTTCGTGGTCAAGCGCCCCTCCACCAGTCCCACGCGCACGGCGCCCACGGGATTAAGAAACGGAATGTCAGAAAGGTAGAGCGCCGCTGTGCCCGCCACCAACCCGATGACATCAGGGTTGTTTTCCGTATCGGCGGAGAGCACCATGGCAATAACTTGGGTTTCGTCCTTGAAACCGTCTGCGAACAGCGGCCGGACGGGCCGGTCAATCAGGCGGCTGGTAAGAATCTCTTTCTCCGTCGGCCGTCCTTCCCGCTTGAAAAAGCCACCGGGGATTCTCCCCGCGGCGTAGGTATACTCACGGTAGTCCACCGTGAGGGGAAAGAAATCAATCCCTTCCCGCGGGTTGGTTGAGCACGCCGTGGCCAGCACCACAGTGTCGCCATATCGCACGACGGCGGAGCCATTGGCTTGCTTCGCTACTTTTCCACATTCAATCGATAGGGTGTTCGCACCCAGGGTCAAACTAACTTGTTCCATTTATTCCTCCAACAATCCACGCCGAGCACCACACAGGGGCCACATAGCGGGTTATGGCATCCCAAGGACCGGCCGAGGTGAAAGACCTCGCCCGCCGTCAGGCATGCAGGTTATTCAGGGAGCTGCGAATCGAGGTGGACGTTGAACGGATGGAGGCTCCAAGCCCGTTTTGAAGCCGCCCCAAAAGCAAAAGCGATCCGCGCCGGGCAACCGGGGGATCGCTTCGACAACTCATCTTGTCCTAGCAGAAATCTTGATAGCTTCTCGATATACACCGGGCTACTTGCGGATGCCTAACTTCTCGATGACCTGTTTGTAAGCCTCAGGGTCACGCCGTTTTAGGTACTCCAAATGCCTCTTGCGCCTTCCCACCATGTTCAGCAATCCACGCCGCGAAGCATGGTCCTTACGATGGGCGCGAAAGTGCTCATTCAGGTAGCTAATCCTCTCGCTGAGCAGCGCAATTTGAACTTCGGGTGAGCCCGTATCCTTGGGATGCACTCGAAATCGCTCTATCGTACTGACTTTCGACTCACGGGCTAACGGCATCCGCCTCTCTCCTCGTTTCTCATCTCTTCTTATGTACGCAAAAAGATTAACATGAACCCTCCGTTTTGGCAAAGAGAATCCACGCTCATTGGAGAAGATGGGGCCGGGAGTTTGCTTTACGGAGATTGAACCTCACGACCACGACGCTATTCGCGAATACGCCGAAAGCGCGCCCGGCCTCTCCGCATCCGAACCAAGACGAAGAAAATTAGCATGATGAGGTTGCGCCCTGCCCGTGGTTGGGAACGAATACGCAAGCGTTAGCGTGGTTTAATCGCCCCCACTGAGTGCTCCGCCGGAGGGCATAAGAAAAACCTCCTCCACCGTGGCGCGGCGGGGCTGCACCAAAGCCCCCAACACTGCGGTCGCCACATCCTCCGGTTGCAACAGGTCCCCGCTGCGTACGGGGAAGTCCAGTTCATTCTTCATTCGCGTTTCCGTCATCCCCGGCAATACGGCCATTACGCGGATTCCATCCGCGCGAAGCTCGCGACGCAGCACGCCCGTCAATCCCCATGCGCCGAACTTTGACGCGGAATAGGCTGAGCAGTTCGGGAAGGCTACGCGGCTGGAGACAGAAAGGACGTTCAACACATCGCCCTTGCTGCGCTTGAGGAGCGGCAACGCCGCCTGAGTCGTCAGGAAAATAGAAGTGAGATTCGTATCGAGATTACGCTTCCAATCCTCTAGCGTGGTTTTGGCGAAGGGCTTGTAAGTGAAAACGCCGACGTTGTTGATTAAGACATCGAGCCTGCGAATTTGCTTTTGCACAGCAGCGATGAGGCGCTTTACATCGCCAGGATTGGTGACATCAGCAGGCATGCTCAGCACCGTACCGGGGAGTTCCGCCGCAGCACGCGCAAGCGCGCTGCGGTTTCGGGCAACGAGAATGAGCTTGGCGCCCTCGCGGCCAAGCGCACGCGCGATCGCCAACCCAATCCCCCGGCTCGCGCCGGTTATCAGAACGCTCTTGCCTTCCAGTTTTCCCATAGTTATGAGAAAGGCCGAATGTCTACCCCGACTTCAAGCTCTCTCTTTCACTAGCCGTAAGAATTCCGAACGCGTCCCTTCACACTCGCGGAAGACCCCAAGCATATGGGACGTTACCGCAATCGAGTTTTGCTTCTCAACGCCGCGCATAATCATGCAGAGGTGCCTCGCCTCGACGATGACGCCGACTCCTTGCGGTTTAATCTTGTCCATGATGGTCTCGGCGATCTGCACCGTCAACCGCTCCTGCACCTGAAGCCTGCGGGCAAAGACGTCCACGATGCGGGGAATTTTGCTCAGACCGATCACCTTGCCGTTGGGAACGTAAGCTACGTGGCACCGCCCAAAGAACGGAAGCAAGTGGTGTTCGCACATACTGAACATCTCAATGTCCTTCACAATCACCATCTCGTCATACGCCACCGAATAAAGCGCGCCATTCAATACTTTGTCAATATCCTGGTGGTAGCCGCTGGTCAGGAAACGGAGGGATTTCGCCACGCGGGAGGGAGTCTTCAAAATGCCCTCGCGATCGGGATCCTCCCCAATTTCCGCAATCAGATTGCGGACGGCTTCGGCGATTGGATCCGCTGGGCCAGTGGTGGCAAGTTGCTCGAGGTTTTCCAGCTCGTGTGCTCTCATAATGGCTCTCAACCGTTTCCCTTCCCGCCGCCGATGCGGTCGGGCACATATTCGAATGAATTCAAGCTTGTCTCTTCCAAGCGCACACGGTCAAGCTGCAGGCCGCGCCTCGCACCTGCCTCCTCTAAGGGAGTATGCAGGAGGTTGTAGATCTCGAGACAAACGTTCTCTGTCGTGGGAACTTGATCGCGAAAATTCTCCATGTCCAGATTCAGATTCTTGTGGTCAAACTTCTCAAGCACCCGCTCGGACACTATTCCATCCAGCGCCACAAGATCAAACACCATGCCGGTAGCCGGATCGATGGTCCCCCCTACGGTCACTTCCAGAAGATAGTTGTGCCCGTGCCCGTTGGGGTTGTTGCATTTCCCGTAAATGCGGCGATTCTCCTCCGCGCTGAGGTCGTCGTTGTGCAATCGATGTCCCGCGGAGAATCGGTAGCGTCGCGTCAGGTAGACCATCACTCTCCGTAGTAATCCACAAACAAATCCGGCGTCTCGTACACTCTGATTCGATGCAACTTGCCGTGCTCAAGTTTCGGCGCCAGCAGATTCCAAATCTCTACCGCGATATTTTCCGTGGTGGGGTTCTTCTGCGCGAAGGCGGGAACTTCCTTGTTCAGGAATCTGTGATCCATCAATTGGATCACCTCTTGCTCCAGCAGAACCTTCAATTCCTTCAGGTCGAGCACCATTCCCGTAGCGGCATTAATCGTGCCGCCGACCGTTGCTTCGACCGTATAATTGTGGCCGTGCCCCAGGGGATTGCTGCATTTGCCGAAGACGCGCCGGTTCTCGTCCGCAGTGAATTCCGGATTGTGATAGAAATGGGAGGCGGAGAACTCCGCTCGACGCGTTACGTAGATCATCCCTTTCCTTTCGTGGCGTAATGACGCCCTTTCCATTCGATCTTTCCAGTAGAGAGGTGCGCCCGCAATGAACCGAGCATCAATGCACCCAGCAGGGCCGCGCCGATCGGCTGGTAACTCGCGAGCGCCGCATCAAACCCCAATCGGGACAGGGCACGCCCGTAACTCCATTGACGCACCAACGTCGCCAAAAACAAGCCCAACGCCACCAGGGTGATCGCCCTGCCGCCGTGGGCTAGCGCCACCCATATACATGCCACGGTAAAACCCAAGGCCGGGAACAGGTCGAAAAGCCAGAGGGAGGCAACCGCCGCAAGCATCTTGGAGAGGCTTCCTCCATACAACAGGTAAAGATTCTTGGTCCAGCCACGCCACATGTCGCGAAAGCCATGGTACATGCGTGTCCGCACCCATCGCGCCCCCGGCAGGAAAAGCAGTTTTCCCCCTTGCGCTTTGATTCTGCGCGCCAATTCCACATCTTCGAGGATATCCGACTTCACCGCGGCGTGCCCCCCACTCCGCTCGTAAGATTCCTTCCGCACAAGCAGATATTGACCGTTCGCGGCGGCCGCGGGCGAATGAGGATCGGAAACATCCTCGAAGCGAAAAAGAGACGCCAGTTTCACAAAGACAAGCGGGATAACGGATTTCTCCCACCAAGTCGGCGTCTCCTGTCCCGGTGAAACAGAAAGCAGATCGGCCCGCTCCTCCTCTGCCCGTTGCACAAGTTCAGCCAGGCTTCCCGCAAGGTGGTGGGTGTCTGCATCGGTGAAAAGCAGCCAATCGCCAGTGGCCGCACGCGCTCCTATGGCGGCCGCGTGGGTCTTCCCCAGCCAACCCTTCGGCAAGGATTCCACACGCAGAGTGCGAAGTAGCGCGACCTCCTTCTCCAGCGTGGCAAGAATCTCCGGCGTCCGGTCGGCTGACTGGTCATCCACGACCAGAATTTCTCGAATGCCCTGCTGACTCGCGAGTGACCTAACCACTCGCGCGATGTTAAGCTCCTCGTTGCGTGCCGGGATGACCACCGAAACCCGCCCCTGCTGGCTCGTTCTCATCCGCTTGAAGAAGTCAGAAGCGAGAAGCCGGGAGTTCAGAAGGTCAGGCCCCCGCTCTATGGCTTCCCGCTTCTAGCCACCAACTCCTAGCTCCTGCTTAATCTCGCATGACGTGGTGCAAACCTTTATTATAATAGATGATTCTGCCATGAGTAAAACCAACGCCGTCAAAGCCGGAGTTTTGGTCGTAATTTTGGCGGGAGCCATTTATTTCGCCCTGCGCCAACGTCAGCCGCGCCCTCTTGCCATCGGCGACAGCGCGCCGGATTTCTCGGTACCCGCTGTTCCTTCGGGCTCGGTAGATTTGAAAACCTATCGTGGGCAAGTCGTGGTGCTGAATCTCTGGGCGACGTGGTGCCCGCCTTGCGTGGAGGAAACTCCCAGCCTGGAACAGTTCGCGGAAAAGATGCGCGATCGTGGCGTGGTTGTGGTCAGCGTCAGCGTCGACGAAGATCAAAAAGCGCTTCAGGATTTCATTCAGAAGTATCAAATTTCTTATCCTGTGGGGCGCGACCCGGACCGATCTCTCGCGGCCCGCTATGGCACGGTTCAATTTCCGGAAACCTACATACTGGACCGCCGCGGGCTGCTGGCGGAAAAGGTGGTGGGCCCCACCGACTGGGATGACCCGCGGATGCAGGATTTCGTTCTGGGCCTCGCCCACGGACCGACCCCCTAACGTGGCGCCATCCCGTGAATGCCCCAACAGACGCTGACAGCGCGACCAGGTACCTTGATATTGTTCCGTCGCTCCAAAAGGCGTGCCGCGTTTCTCTGTGGGGGGTGCGCAACATACAGATAAGAGCGACGCGGTGGCACGAACCGCAGTTTTCGACATTTTGAGCCACCCGGCGCAGCAAAGCCAAAGCGATCTTGCGCGCGCTCCCTTCTCCGTTGTACGCTGCGGTTTGAGCTGTCGCGGTAGGGATACCGGTTACCCGGTACCCCCCGCACGGATCCGTACGTGCGCTCATTAGCGCATACGGCTCTTAACCCAACTTCCACATCTGGTGGGATGAGATGTTGTATTTACAATAGGTTGCGATTTCATTCCGTCACTATGGAGAGAGGTCGTGCCAAGTTCTCACGGGTTTCATGACCTCCGAGGGGATCTTC
>JBKQVI010000446.1:0-6013 GCA_052139985.1 Terriglobia bacterium | reverse complement strand
GAGAAGGTGTGAAGAAATCGTCGAACACCGTTTCACCACTGAGACACTGAGGCGCAGAGGCCAGAAAAGAAAGGGCATTTTCTCTGTGTCTCAGTGCCTCAGTGGTGGAGATGGCAATTATTCACACCTTCAGACGCCCGTGCCACGTTCTGGGGATCTCAATTTTGACTTTTATGTGGCGCGCCCCTGCGTGCAATGTATTTGACAACATGCTAACCTCGGCAACGCTCGCGAGCCCGCTCGGGCTTGTGCAATGCCTCGAGCTTTTGCGCCCCCGAGCATCGTCCGGCGCAGTCGGTCCGGCGAAGACATGACTGAGGGAGTCAAACCATGATCGGCAAAATCCCTAAATCGAGTTTGTGCAGGGCCGTATCTGTCTGTTTCGTGCTATTCGCGTGTCCGGCAATCCGCATGATGGGTGCTCCGGGTGGGATAAACGCGACCCAATCTGCGCAAACGGTGGAAGCGTATGACTACGTGGAAGTCACGTTGAACGTCACTTCGCCGGACGCGAAGAATCCGTATACGGACGCCGTGGTTTCCGGACAGTTTGGTAAAGTGGGAGAAAACCGGCGGCTAAAGGTGGACGGTTTCTGCGACTCCTCCGATGGGAGCGTTTTCCGAATAAGGTTCATGCCGTGGGCGCCGGGTGATTACAGCTATTCGATCGCCTACCGCCAGGGCGAATTCGAATGGAAGCACACAGGTACGTTCCGTGCGACCGACGGGCATCGGCGAGGGCCCATCCGCGTCGATCCCGCGTATCCCTGGCATTTTATCTGGGAAGGCACTGGGGAGCACTATTTCTTCAACGGCACCACGGCATTTTGGCTGATGGGCTTCCGTGAAGACCGCGTGATCGATTACAGCATCGAACGCCTGCACCAGTTGAAAGTCAATCGGATGCGCGTGTTGCTCGATGGCGCTGCCAACGAGTACTGGGGCGAGCCGGTGGTGCCGGGCGAGAATTTCAGCATGATGCTGCGGCCCTGGATTGCGGCAAGGCCCGCCAGCTTTGACGACCCGGGAAACGACTTCACGCGCTTCAATATTCCTTACTGGCAAAAATGGGAACGAATGTTGCGCTTCGCCCGGGAGCGTGACGTGATCATCTCGGTGGTCCTCGACATTTCCACTCATCACGCCCAGGCGCCGGCGGGCAGCGAGGAAGAACGCCGCTACATTCGCTACGCCGTTTCGCGGCTCGGCGCGTTCTCCAATATTACGTACGACCTGGGGGACGACCTTGATAGCTTCCGTGACGAAAAGTGGGCGCACGAGACGGGCACTTTGATCGAAGGTTGGGATCCTTACAAGCATCTGGCGACAAGTCATCCGGTGCACCGCGAGCACCAGGACCGAGCCTCCGACTGGTTCGGGTTCACCTCCATCCAGAACTGGTCACATCAGCAGCATGCCTTAATGCTGGAGGAGCGCGCGATTCAGAAGAAGACCGGGCGCATCATTCCCCAGACAAACGAAGAGTATGGCTACGAGGACCACTACCCGCACTGGGCGGCGGCGCCTCCAGGAGCTTCCGCGGAAACGTTGCGCCAGATGGCGTGGGACATCGCGATGGCGGGCGCTTACGGGACGGCCGGCGAGAGCGCTCGGCGCGGCACGAACGTGTGGCCGGATGCGGGCGGCGGCTGGATCAACGGGCGCGGCGACGACACCCAAGTAATGTTCAAGGGCTACGGTCATATGGTGGATTTCTTTACCAGCTTCGAGTGGTGGAAGACGGAGCCGCACGACGAACTCGTAAGCCACGGAGCTTACTGCCTCGCCAAGCCGGGGGAAATCTACGCGCTGTACGTGCCCCTTCGGCCACTGTGCGGAAACCCTGAACACTTCGGATATCAAAGCGAATGCGGCGAAATCACAATCAAGCTGGGGCCAGGTACGTACTCGGCAAAGTGGTTTAGCGCCACCACGGGGGAGATCGTCGCGCTGCCTGCCGTGCAAGGGCCAGCCTGGACCCTTCCCAAACCGCCGGGGTGGTTGGATTGGGCGTTGCTGCTGGAGAAGACGACAAAATAGGCTATGCGAGCTGTGGTGGCACAGGCAGGAGTGCCTGTGCCACATGCAAAGGATGCATCAGCCGTGAGCACATTCGCTACGGGGCGGGCATGTGTTCTTTAAGCTGGCTCTTGATAAGCTGGACCTGTTGCGGGGAAATCGTGACCTCTCCCGCGAGGGCAATACCCAGGCGGCTGGAACCTTCATCTTCAAACTGGGCTTTATCAATCATCGCGATGTTCTGGACAGCCGGAGGAAGAGTCAGACTGCGATCGGTGCCCTTCTGCATGGAAGAGAGGAGCGCTTTGGTAATCTTCTCGCGCACCATCTGCCCAATGGGTCCCGTCCTGAGCAGCTCGCCGAGGGAACCATCGGCTTGTATGGACTCGACTTCGGGCGTCAGTTGCAAGGTCTTTCCGTCTTGAACGGCGGGGGTGAATTTCATCTGAATCACACCGTTCCCTCCCACCAACTTCTTGGCCACCCGCTTGCCGAAAGCCTTGACGCACGTATAACGCTCATAATGCAGTTGAACCACAGCTCGACCGGCGGGACCGGCCGGCACCAGCGTGGCATGTTCAATGGCGATACGGTCGCCACAGGGGTCATTCTTATCCAGTTGGGACTGCAAAATGGTCGTGATGTTCTGCTGAAGGTCGGAGAGATCAGCATCCAACTCCAGTTTGAGGATGTACTCGTCGTGGCCCCGGGTAGCCACCGAAATGGTTCCGGAAGCGATGACGCTGAGGGGCTGATTCTCAATGTTCAACGGGATTCTCTGGGGCGGAATCCTAAAGGTAAAGTCTTCGTTTCTTGCCGGGGCCGAAAATGCTTGAACCACAAGGACCAAAGCGAGGACTGCGGACCCGAGCGAATTAAGTAACATTAAAGCTCACCATGCCAAGTCTCCCTAAACCGCACGAGTCACCGGAAAAGCCTTCAGAAGGAATCCCGCCTCTATAACCTTGCGAACAGGACGGGGCTTCGCTGTCCACTTCTCCGCTGAAAGACGATTCCTTACGGTGTGTTCGCGGCATATCGTTAAGATGATGTACAGAGACGGGGGTTGTATCCGGCCCGTTCAATGCTTTCCACTGGCTCATAGAAGCGTTCCACGAGTTAGTAACCGTTTCATGCAGTAAGTCGTTTATTCTTAGTGTAAGGCATTCTTCCCCTTCGGATTCCTTATAGGGATGTTTTGGCCGAATATAGCATAAGCTGGCCGCGAGTGCGGGTTCTTTGACCCGCGCCCAAGCACTTAAGATGACCGTAGCATCGACGACGCGCATAGGCCTGCGCGAGACCCACCAACTCAAAACTCCAAGACTTCCGCCGAATTCGCGCGTCTAAGGGGATGGGATGGGGAGCCGGACCTTTTGCAACAGACAGATAAAGAGTCCAAAAAAACGAAATTACGGGCACCGACCGTCCAGCAGGTTCCGTGACACACCCGGGAAGCGGACATATAATCCGAATTCCGTCCTTGATGGGTAGGGCATGAGAAAAAACCACCGTACGTGGGGGGGCAAATGATTCGAGACTTGCGTATTGGCCTTCGAATGCTGCTGAAGGAGCCCGGATTCTCCTTGATCGCCGCCCTGACGCTGGCCCTGGGCATTGGCGCCACCGCGGCGGTGTTCAGCCTGATTCACGGCGTCCTTTTGACGCCGCCGCCTTATCGCCGGCCGCAGCAGCTCGTGCTGATTCCGTCCGCTCGAACCGATGGTCAGCAGACCGGACACCCGCAAAGTTGGGCCGCGGTGCAATGGATGGAGTGGCAGAAGCAGGCGAAGTCGTTTGATGCCATCGCCGCCTACGCCTGGACCTTCAATTTTATCGTCCTCCCGGAGGGCAGTGAGTCGGTCGAGGGCATTGTGGCTACCCAAGACTATTTCCGCGCCCTCGGGCTTCAGCCCCTTTTGGGCCGCACCTTCCTGGATTCGGAAATCGGCGCCAAGTCTGCGCCCGTCATCATCCTGGGTTATGACCTTTGGCAACGCCGCTTCAATGGCGATCCCAAGATCCTGGGGAAGACGATTCGCATCAGCCGCTGGAAAACCGCGCCCACGGTTATTGGCGTCATGCCCCCCGGGGTCCGCTTTCTTCCCTCATCGGAAAGTTGGCAAGAGCCGAACTACAACGTGAATGGATTGGTGGATTACTGGATTCCGGCTACTCTCGACCCCGCCAGGTTGAAAGAGCCGGATTGGGATGTTGTGGCCCGACTGCGAAGCGGGAGCACTCTCGATCAAGCGCAATCCGAACTCACCGTCATCGCCGCCCGGCAAGCGCAGTCCGACCACGACTTTAAGGGGATCACACCGCACGTGCAATCCCTGACCGCCGAATCGAACCGCGACGGCCGCCGAATCCTGTTCCCGTTGTTAGGCGCGGCCGCCCTGGTTCTTCTCATTGCCTGTGGTAACACCGCGGGCCTGCTGCTGGTGCGCGGTCTGCAACGCCAGCACGAATACGCCGTGCGCAGCGCTCTGGGCGAGGGCCGCTGGGCGCTGATCCGGCAAGTGTCTACGGAGGGCTTGTTGCTGGCGATTTTGGGCGGCACGGCGGGCGTTGCCCTAGCGCTCGGAATCGTAAAGCTCTTCAAGCTGATTGGCGGACATGCCATCCCGCGCCTCGACGCCGTTTCGACGGGCTGGCCCGTACTGGCTGTTGGACTCGGCTTGGCGGCCCTCGCCGCAGTATTGGCCGGCCTCCTTCCGGCGGCGCGAGCCTCACGGATCGACCCGATTCGCGTCCTCAATAGTGCCGGGACCAGAAGCAGCGTGGGACGCGGCGACCGCCGGCTTCTGCGCCGAGTCACCCTGTTTCAGACGGCGCTGACCTTGACGCTCCTGGTCGGCGCGGGTTTGCTGATTCGAACCATGATGAACCTCGCGAGGGTGCATTCGGGATACGACACAGGACACATCCTGACGATGAGCGTCACCGCGGTGCAAGGAGACTGGTTTGATTTTCATCGCCGGGCATTGGATCGCGTTTCGGCGCTGCCGGGCGTTCAGCACGCTGCCTTCGCCTGGGGTGTGCCCTTAACGGGAAACAGTTGGCCAGGATCGGTCGAAATCGAGGGGCAACCTGCCGCCAGCAAGCCGAGTGACATGATCTCGCTCCCGCTGCGGTCGGTCACGCCGGAGTATTTCCAGCTTTTGGGGCAGACAATCGTTGAGGGACGCGACTTTCGTTCCACCGATGACCGCAAGGCGCCTCCGGTAGCAATTGTCAACCAGACGCTGGCGGACCGCTATTTTCCCCATGCCAATCCCATCGGGAAAAAGCTCTGGCTCTTCTCTCGCCAGCAACCACCCAGCGATATCATCGGCGTCGTGGCAAATACCCGTACCGACGATCTGGCGCATGGCCCGCAACCGGAGATTTATCTTTCCTTGTGGCAGGCGGGAGCCTTTTCCAAGCACCTGGTGATTCGAACGGTGGCGGACCCCCGCTCCCTCACCGCCATGGTCCAGCGCGAGCTGCGCTCCATTGACCCCACCGTGGCTATCGAAAATGTGAAAACGCTGGAACAAGTTCGCAGCGATTCGCTGGCGTCTCGCACCTTTGCCATGCAGTTGCTCGTGGGATTCTCGCTGGTCGGGAGCGCACTGACGCTCGTCGGAATCTATGGCGTGCTCTCGCTCTCCGTCGCTTCCCGCCGGCGCGAGATTGCCATTCGCACGGCCGTCGGAGCGGAGCGGCGAGACATTCGGAACCTGGTGCTTGCCGAAGGGTTTCGATTGATCGGCGGCGGAGTCGCATGCGGCCTGCTCGCCGCCCTGGTGGTGTCACGCGCGCTAACCCAACTTCCACATCTGGTGGGATGAGATGTTGTATTTACAATAGGTTGCGATTTCATTCCAGACGCTTGCGTCACAGAGAACGAACAGGTCGCGTCCCGGTCACGGTTTCAGCGCCACGATAAGATTCTGACATCTGAATCTGACAGTCTGTTACGCCAGCCGCCGGAGGATGCAGAAAGGGG
>JBKQVI010000445.1:0-13996 GCA_052139985.1 Terriglobia bacterium | reverse complement strand
CCTGCCACGCCCAGGGCCTCTCCCTCACCAGATACACAAACCTCATTCCCTCACGTTCGCGCAATGCCCCATCCCCAAAAACTCAAGCGCCATCCTATGGCGACCCGCTTAGAACAAATTTACCGTGCTTATAGATAAGCTACCCGCTGTGAAAAGAGGAGTAGTAGGATAGCGTGGACGACCTTAAGCAACCGCCGATCAAACCTAGATTCTCACAAACGTCTTATTCCGGTAAAGGTAGTAGAGGCCGGCCCATAGGACGCCCACGGCTCCCGCGGCGAGCAGGACGTTGCCCAACATTCCAAGGTGACTGGCCAGGCCGGCGAACAGCGTGCGGCTGATATCCATGAAGGAGATGATATCCGGGGCAATATAAGCGACAATGGCATTCATGCCGATGATGATAAAGAACCAGGCCCAGCGCCGGTAACCGAGCACGTCAATCACCCAGTAGAAGAGGGCGAGCAGCAACAGGCACCAGCCCCCCGACCACAACACCATGGAACTGGTAAAGATGTGCTTGATAATCGGGAAGGCCAAACCCCATAGCCAGCCGGCGAGCAGGCTGGCCACCCCGCCGCCCGCCAGCAGCAGCGCCTTACGCGTCCCGGCGAGCTTCGACCGCAGCAGGTGGCCCGCCAATACTCCCATCAGCACCATGGCCCCGAACGCTAGGCTGCTCAAAATCCAGGTGTAGTCTGTGCCGTCCTGGTAGTGGCCGAGCAGCGCTCTGTCAATATACATGGCCAGGTTGCCGGCAGGAGTGAACACGCCGGCGCCGTAACCGGGCACGGGGACGAACCTCATCAGTGCCCAGTAGACCACCAGCAGCGCTCCGCATACGGCCGCTTGCCCTCCCACGGGCAACTCGACCAAGGCAATGGAGGCGATCAGATACCCGGCGGCGATGGACTGAAGCGTGTTGCTGTAGAGTTGCAGGTTGTTATGGTCGAAGGCCAGCAAGTGCCCCTGGGCGACCATGCCCAGAATCCACAGCACCACCACGCGATAGATCACCTTGCCGTAGATGCGGCTGCGGCGGTCGCCCCGCTCCACCCGCTTGCCGATCGAAAACGGCATCGCCGCGCCCACGATGAACAGGAATAAAGGCATGATCAGATCCCAGGCCACGAATCCGACCCAGGGAACGTGATCGAATTGCCGGTCCAACCAGTTCGGCAGGGGGTTGGAAAACAGGCGGCAGAATTCCATGACCAACGGCCCCCCGCCCGCAATCCAGAACATGTCAAACCCGCGCAGGGCGTCGATCGACACCACGCGCTCGGACGGCGGAACAGCGTGCAATGCGGATATCCCTGCTTGGCTCTGGTCCATCGGTATGCTCTCCAGAATTTCACTCTCGGCTTGTACGTCAAGCCTTCACCCCCGGATTCGGGGTCAAGAAACGGGGTGTCGCCGCCGGTAGCGCCAGACGGACGTTCCGGGGATGATAAGCCAGCTCGAATCAGCCGGGAACTTCCGTTGTCGTCTCGCGGCCGAGCAGGAAGATACACCGCCATCTGGTTCGCGGGCAACTTAAATATCTTCCGCTTAAATGACTTCCGCATGACGTTTTTTTGGGAAAGAGATACATACCCAGGACGAGCCCGAGAGAGATGCGTAGGGTGACGCCCTATATAGACAAGATTTTGCGCTTGACCTCCAGGCTCGGTGGAGCGTACACTTACATCTTCCCATAAAATAGAGCGAGCGCACCCAGCACCTGGCTGCAAATGTGTCGGCTGCGCAGGAGAGGACGCGGAAATGAAAACGATCCAGCCGACCCGGGTGGAGACTTGTACGTATCCGTCTTCGGATCGGGAAAACCAATTCTGTGAAAAGACGGAAATGACCAGGGGCCAAATCATCGAGAAGACCCTGCGGGAGATGGGCAGGTTCTGGTCGCGGGCAGATCGTACCTCGTCGAACGGCAATTCCAGATACATCGCGGCCGTCATCGCCGAGCTCAACAGTCGGCTACCCGACGGCAGCATTAAGACCTGCGGCGATTTCCGGCACCTCAACGCCGCCTGCTGCGACACGTGCCACGAGTTTTGTCCGCACCATGACATGAAGCTGGTTGACCTGCCGGATGGCGGCAAAGCTTGGGTGTGCCACGCGACGGAATGGGCGATTTACCCGCAGCGCTATGCGGAATTCATGGAGCGAACAGGGAAGTCTCGGGAAGGGAAACTGTTCGGTAAAATCCTCGGCTATGTCGATTCCCTGGACGAGGGCAAGGCGGAGCGGTCGCCTTGCGTAGAGGACCTGAACCGTACCTAGTTCAGCGGCTCCCGCGAACGGCGATGCCCTACTAGGTTCCAGTCTGCGCACACGCAGGCGGACCTTCCACGGGCTGATGGTGTAATTCGGACACCTTGTACCCATTTCGAACAGGTGGTCACTGCTGTTGCCATTTTACGCATTCTCGTAATTCATTGATAGGCCATCTCTTAACCCGTATTCCCAAATTGTCGGTTTGGCCGCCGACATGCTCATAATGTCGGTGTAGTTTGCTTGTCGTGCAAATGGGCGGAGGTGCTTTATGCCGGATACGGTGATGGAAGAACGGCCAGTCTATCGGATTTCGCGCCAACGTGAGGTCCGGTGCCGGTTGTGGTACCGGGTATCGCCCTTCCGCGATGGGCTATACCGCTACTTTTTGGTGTGGACCGAGGAACTTGAGTAGTATCCTGCTGGTGACACCCCCAAATAGGCGCGCCAACAGCACATAACTCCAGGTACAGCCCGCCGCCCGGGGCCGAACCGCTGGGGATGGCAACTGGCGCGTGAACGAATGAAGATAGCTCTCTCGCTTTCCCCTATCAACTCGGCCATTCCGACCACTTAAGACCGTCTGACAGTTTCCCGACCGCGTTTTGATCCTTCCCGCTACGCTTCTCTTGCGTCAATCCGCCATAAGTTCCCGCTCTGCTTGAAGCCAGTCACTGATGTCGTCGCCGGGGCTGTCACCTCGTCTAAGATAGACTTCGTAGGCTCGGAGTCTGACATCATCTTCATTAATACTCGGCCGCTTCAGGTCAACTTGCTGAATTGGGGGAAGAGGAGGCTCTTGTTGTTCCGTCACAGTGCGGTTGTCTTCCGTGACGGAGGTTGGCTTCAGTGCAACCTCCTGAGTTGCGGGAACCGAACTTCGTTGTTGTTTCGTCGCAGCGCGTGCCATAGGGGCGCCCTCCTTTGATTTTGTTGCCAATAACTACAACCTACCTACCATCGGACACATTGTCAATACGGCATATTTCCTCCCTCTGCCGCTCTAACTTTGGGTACAGCGCCGGGTTTCAGATTGTGACTTGAACCACCGTTTGGCCGGAGGCGCAGATTTCGGAGGAGGGAGATGTCACTTAACACATGAGTTGGCCGAATTTAACGCATGAGTTGGCCGCGGACGCATCTGCGGGTTGGTTGGCTGTGGGGTAGGACGACGGCTGTGCAAAAATAGGGACCGGAATCTGCCTGGGAGCTATTCGCTGCGGGTCTGGGGAGGCATCTGTCGGCGAACTTCTCGCAGAGCTGCACGTCCCTCTTCGAGGTTGAGGTAATCGGTGCTGGTCAATAGTGGGCGTAGATTGCGACGTGTGAGGCTTATCCCTTTGGCCTGAAGCTCGCACGCCACCCTTCTCACCTCCTCGCCTGCCTGGACCTTCCTTGCGATGGCACGCCTCACCCGGTATTCCGCGTAGTGCCGCGCGATCTGACGGCAGAGTTCTGGAAAGTGCCGGTAGATGGTGGGGCCGCTATAACTGAAACGCTTGATTAATTGATCCATTGAGGGCGGCGGGGTTTCGGTGAGTGCTGCGTGGAGTATCCGCGAGACCTCCACTCGACGGATACGCCGGCCATGGGCCCTTCTTCGCGTTTGGCTGCGAACGTTCACCTCGACTGGCGCGTGGCGAACGAATCCCGCTGAAGCTAAGGGAGTTGGGCAGCCGAGCAGCAAGTCCCGCAGCGAGGTGCCGAGGCGATAGGACATACTCAAAAGGAGGGTTAATTCCGGGATGGTTTTTTCTCTTTGCCATTTGCTGACCGCTCCCCTGCCGACATGCAGCATCCGGGCGAGTGCGGAGGCATTCCCAGAACAGAATCGGTCGATGCAATGGCGAATCGTCTGCGCAAGGCACGCCCTTCCGGGCGGGCATGTAATCTGCGGGGCAAGGGCAAGCAACTCGCCCAAAGTGCTCGCCACCCATACGGCCCACACCAACTCCTCGGCCGGCAGCGTGCGGGAATCTGCGACGGAGTCGATTCCGTTGGGGACAAGCGACTGCGTACAGCGCGAACAGCAATCACGCCGCGAGCGGGGGTCCCAAGGGCCAATCTGACGCTCGCAGTGTGGACATGCCTGCCGTAGGACCCGGCGGTGGTATGGGCATACAGTGACCTCCTGAAGTGTCCAGAGCAGGGGCTCGTAAATCGGTTGATTAGCTTCCCGCCAGGCATAAAAACAACTCTCGCACCAAGCCCGGCAGCGGCGAAGCAAGGAATGGCTGGGCAGAACGCCACCCCAGGTAAGCAGCGTCAGGAAGGACAGGTCACGGCGCCGCGTGAGGGTCGCTAAGGCGCGGACAAAATCTGCTGCGGGGGACCCAAACCCATTGATCGTATGGGTGGAGTAACCGGCCTGGTCTTTGATGCGGAAGGAAAAAATGTTGCCTTTGTCTGTCAGCGCCTTAATCGCTTTTGAGTAGAGAACCCCCGCAGATACACAATGCGCTTCGGCAAGCCGAACGATGTAGCCGGTCAGACTCTCGACCATCGGCGTCCCCAGACCGATGGGAGGGAAATGATAGAGGTAAGTGACCGGTGGCAGGAGCGGAGTGCCGCCATCCCAGGCTTCGTATTCGTGGAGCACAGGTCCAGCGTCCCCCTTAACCCCGCGCATAGATGCCGACTGGGTCGCGGGCAGGATTGCGCGAACCGACACGCCGGTTCCTTGGTTTCGGCCGTGGGTCGCCGCCTGTCAGTCCTGCTGTTCGTGGCCCCCTGCTGACGAGCTTGGCCGGTTCCGCGTGGGCCTTCGCTGCGAGCCCCAACAGTTCTCTGAGGCGACCGGCAGATTCGGGTTTTTGCATGAATGCAGATTCCCCCTCCAACATGTCCTGCGTCATCTTCGCGCACTGGTCGACCGACCAAGCACAATGTTCCAGGCCCGCTCGTGTCAGAGTCAGCGCGCCCTGTTCGAGCGCCGCCGCCAAAGCTCGGGTGAACCAGTCTTTGAGAATCCCAACGCATCCCATGGAATGGGCGTAATAGAACTCCCAGTCCCGCCAGAGCTCCGGTTCTTGAGGCAGAGGGAGATGTCGTTGAAAACTGAAGAGCACACGCTGGAACGCAACGACATCGTCCGGATCGTCTGCCCGATATCGTCGGAAGTGCATGTCGATACTCCGGCGACTCAGTTGCGCACTCAGATTCCGGCACGGCAGCAGTTCATAGGTTCCCACCAGCACATGAACGCACCCTGTCAAGCTGGCCAGAGACTTGAGACAATCCAACTGGTCGGAGAGACGGCGCCCACTCGCCATTTTTGTAAAGTGCTGGGCCTCGTCAATCAGCACCGCTGCCGGCCGTCTATGCCGGATGGCCTGTTCCAAGGCATGGCGTAGTTCGAGACTTCCCACCCTCGCCGCCACGGACCAGTCGCACTCGCTGCCACGGGAAGCGTCCGGGTGGTCGCACTTGTAATCGATGAGCGGTTCTTTGAGCGCATGCAAGGCCCGGCGGTAATAATCTTTCCAGCTAAAATTACCGGAGTCCGGTGCGACGGCCTCCAACCCAACCACCGGGACACGCCCCGGGTCTCGTTCGTCGGTCGCACCGAATCGCTGTTTCAGCTCTTGCTCAATCCGCAACCGAAGCGTTGTCTTACCCACCCCCGTTGGCCCCATGACGAAAATGAGCGAAGCTCCGGCTGGTTCCTGGATGGCTCTCCGGAGCGCATCGCCAACCGCCTCCAGTTGGGGATGCGCGATCGTATAGGCGCGGAAGTACGCGAGGCGTTCATTCGCGGACCGCTGCAACAGCTCAGGAGGAAATGCCTTTGAAAGCACCCTCAATACTCCTCATATACAGTGAGTTCATCCAGACTCAGGGGCTTCACCGATCTTTTTCTTGTCCGAGACATGGTCCCCTTAGTTTCAAGAGCGGTTCTTCCTGCAACGACAGGGTCGCAGGGCGGCTTGCCCTGCCCGGTCCCAATTTTGGTCAGAACGTCCTTGGCCTCCCGGTCCTTAGCGCGCTGCCACCTCAAGACGTGTTCTCCTTCAGCCGAAGCGAGGAAATCCGCGAGTTTTTTCGCGGTCACCGTGAACTGTCGTGCGTGCTGCTGCGCGCGTCTTCGTAATTCCGCTGTCGCCATAACCAATTCGCGCTCCGACTTGCCGCGCAGAGCACCGTAGTGTTCCGAGATGCACTGCACCCACCGGTTGCGCACAAAGGCGTAGGCAATGCCGGCATCGTAAGGATCATAGCGGATAGGTACCAGCATCCCCTCCACTTCCGGGTCCCGCAATGCTGACGCCCAATAGAACAGGTGGTTGATCTTCACCCCTTTTCCAGGCACAACGCGCGCCTGTCCCCGAGCCGTCGTGGGCAGGGTCAATAACCGGAACTCTTCATCATAGGCAATCGCACGGTGGGGACGAGCCCCGCTTTGTGCAATCCCAGCAGCAAACGCTTCACGTGGACTCTGGCCCAAAGCAGGATGGGGAATGCCGTCGTATACTTCGTAAGCCCATTGGCACAAGCATCCATGAAGTTCGGCGAGTGTCCATTCGGCGTGCCGCCTGGGATCCACACTCTTGGTAACCTGCCGGATATTTTTCATGATTTGGGTGTTGCCGGCTAGATTATGTATGAAGCGCGTGTTCGAAGTACCGAATAGCCTCTCACAGACCGAGCCGAACCGCGCTTTTGCGGGCGGGCGCGTCTTTTTGATGCACTCGTAGCGGGCAAGCACGGTGTCGAAATAGACGCTTTCAAATTCCTTGCCTCCATCTACGACAAGGCTTTGGGGGAACCTCCCGTGGCGGCGGACACACTCCCGCAGCACCATCATGCAGGAACGGTAACTCGGCGGATCAAAGGTGAGGAAAACTGCCAACAGCCGGCGGGAGAAGGCGTCCGTCAATAGCGTGTACCAGGGACGCCCCAGGTTCTGCCCAGTGTGGGAGCAGACCAATTCAATATCGAGTTCCGTGTGGTCGATATGACAGATCTCCAAAGGACGATCGCCGTGGCGTGGGGTCCTCAGCTCCAGTTCGAAGTAGAAAGGCTCCTGAGCATAGGCGGCTCGATGGCCCTGGCGCTTCGAAGTCTGGCCGCACCCCGACCGCTTGTGCACTGCCCTGCAGAAGGTCATATAACAGGGCGTTGGCACACCTTCCTGCTCGCAAGTTCGTTGGAGGGAAATCCAGCAAGCATAGCGGTTCTTCTGTTTCTTCGTCTCGTACTCAGTTCTGATTACCTTCTGCATGAGCTGCACTGACACTTCCGGCAGTCGTGGAGTTAAGTTGCCGGGGCGGCGTTTGGGCAAGAGTCCCACATATCCGGTATCCCAGCGACGTTCGGCGGCTTGATACGCCGACAACCAGCGCCGCAAGGTGCGGCCTGGAATCGGAGCTTCTGTCGAGGGCGAGTCTCCGAAAAGATGTTGTCGAACGACTTCCAACCGCTTGTTCGCCAATTGCAAGTCCGCTTCGGTGGCCTCGAGTAACCGCTTGGTCAATTCCGAAGTCGCCGTATTGGGAGTCCCTGGCGTGTTAGCGGCGGAGGCCTGTGGTTGCGAACTGTAGGGATCTTGGGCTAAACGCTTCTGGGGCAACAATGCACATGCTCGGGCGGCATCCTGGTTGGCAAACACCTGGACCTGCGCTGGCTCCGCAAGGGCAGCCGCGTGAAGGTCCACATAAAGCTGGCCCGTGGCAATTAAAGAGTAAATTTCATCTGGCGGGGCTAAACCGGGGTTCGGCGCAAGGAGTTCTGGCAACGCCACCCCGGGCCAGGCGGATACGTAAGCGAGGACTCTCTCACGGACCAACGAGGAAATCGGAACGGAATCAAGTCGTAGGTAATCTTCCAAAAACTGCATGTTCCTTTGGAAAACCCAGTTGATTTCGCGGGAAGACCGTACACGGTAATACAACCCGAACACCTTGGCGTGTTCTTCTCCCGGTGGACATCTCCAGGAGTTACCGTTCTCCAGCCGATAGCGATGAGGACTCTTCTGTGCCAGCCGGACCAGATCTTCTTCGGTCTTCCATTCTTCCCATCCCGCCTTGTCTTGCCGAAGGACAAAGAAGTCCGGCGTGTGCATCACGACCAGTTGCCTCCCTTTCGCGCTGGGATAGCGCAAACAGATCGCCGGCGGCTGGTCGTAGTATTCCAAGGTGTCGCCATCGTGCTCCATCTCGTAAATCCCGGCGAGTTCGACGCGGTGGCTTTCGAACTGGATCGTGACACCCATTTTCTTGCTGGGATACCGCCCGCTGACGTTCTGGCGACCACCCCCCACCCGGCGCGAAGGCGGCGCGGATCGAATATGATCAATCACCGAGCGAGACGCCTCGGACAATCCCAAGCGCCGGCTCCATATCAGCAGGTCCTCTCGGCTGAGCATGATCGGTGGCCCCTTCCCCGACGTGGTGTCTTTTTCTCACCTCTTTCCCGACTTTCGATACCGTTCTGCCTTTCGCGCGTGCAAATAACGCATGCCTGCCTCGTTCATTAACGCTTGCAGTTCGCGCCCGTTCTCGAGGGCCTTCTCAACCTCTGGCGCCAAATCTTCAGGTACGTAGAGAGATATGCGCTCCTTCCCTCGGCGCCCGTACAGCACATAGCTCCGATGGCCGTCCCCTCTCGCGCACACCTTGCAGTTCTTGCGAATACAGGGGGTCTTGCGAAAAGAAAGAGAGCCTTCGGCCACAGGCCACAAATGCCGTATCGCTTCCTGAAACCATTGCTTAACGTTCTCAGCCGTTTCGTCTTTGGCCATATGTACATGCGTACTATATCGCACATACTCCCATTTTGCAACTCCTTTGTGCCCTGAGAGCTGGGACAGCGAAGCACCAGAGGTAAAGCCAACGCGAGTTAGTTGCGCAGGCACGATTCCTAGAAACCGCACTCGCGGCCAACTCATGCGTTATATTTTGGGTTCGCGCGCAGTGGGTAGCATAGGCAACCTGCAGCGACCATGGGACCTGATGCTGAAGATAAACGACTTTTGACCACACATTCCGCGACCTGATCTTCAAGGCGCGGCCAACTCATGCGTTAAATCCAGCCAACTCATGTGTTAAGTGACATTTTCAATGGCGCTGTCTGGGAGTAGTTGGCCCGTTGGAACCATAAAGTTGCCGACTGCAAACTGGAAGGATAAGGTGGCAGTAAGTGCAAATTGGCCTCGCTACGACTCCATTGGAGAGGGCCTTTATTTCCAAGCAGATAGAGTATGGAACGCTGCAAGATCACTGGCATACGCAGCTTTGGGGCAGAGCCGAATCCGACCACTGCCACCCTATGCTTCCATTACTGCCATCCTATGGTTCAAATCTCAATTCCCCGTATTATCAATGAAAGGAAACTTTAAATGCGCTGGTCCGGACGCGTCCGTATGGGTTATTTTCCGCTGCCATTATCTGAAGCGCAGCGGATTCGCAAATCCCTCTTATTTCCAGATCAATCGTGCTCGGTGCTCGACCCCTGCGTAGGCGACGGTGGAGCTTTCGAGGCAATCACCAGCGGCGCCAAAGCATTGCGCTATGGCATCGAGCTGGATGCCTACCGCGCCGATCAGGCCCGGGAACGCATTGCCCACCTAATTCAAGGCAATACCTTGGACGTGCATTGCCCAGTTGAGAGCTTTGGCCTTTTATACGAGAACACCGCCTATGACTGGACTCTTCAGCCCTCGGCAGACGGTCGCAGCGGTCGCACGGAGCAGGTTTTTCTGAGCCACACCCATCGTTGGCTGAAGCCCGGCGGCGTTCTGGTGCTTGTGATTCCTGGCGAAAGACTCGCCGAATGTGGCCAGATTCTTGCCTCACACTTTCGCGACGTTCGGGTTTACCGGCTGGAAGCGCCCGAGTGCGTGCGTTACAAGCAGGTGGCCGTCCTTGGCCGGCGGCGGGACCGCCGGGAGCGGGACCGATTGCAAGACTCGGAAATCGCCCGCGCGCGGCTCCAATTCGCCAGCCTGGCAAGAGACTTCGCGCAGCTTCCCACCCCGCCTTCGGAACCCGATGCGCAATATAAGGTGCCACCAGGCGGGCCGGTTCAGCTTGTATCGCGCGGCCTTCCCCTGGACGAAGTCGAGGACCTGTTGCCTCAGTCGACAGCTTACCGTCAAGCCGCACGCATTCTTTTTGCCGAGCCACCTGCCACTTCAGGACGACCCCTAACCCCCTTACACGGGGGACACACTGCATTATTGGCCGTGTCGTCCATGTTGGATGGGATCTTTGGCTCTGGAAATGATCGTCACCTGGCAGCTTGGCATTCCGTGAAAGTAATTGACAAGAACGAGCAAGACGAAGACGGGCTGGTCACGATCACCGAACGCGAGCGCTTTTCAAATGAATTGACGCTCATCTATGCAACCGGTCAAATCGCGACGCTCAAGTAGTTCCGCCACCAACGCCACTTCCAAATTTCCCCAATTTAAAAGCCTGAAAGAGGGTGTGCACTGGGCCTCGACCATGTTGGCCATTGGTCGAGGCCCCTTTTCGTTTACCCCGGTTGGGGACCGCCGCTGACCAAGGAGGGCCATGAGAAACGCACATGAGCGCTTCGGGATTCTGGAATTCACGAAGCGGATGAAAGACACTACCACGCACATCCGGCTTCGACTGGATCGGCTCGTTGGTGAGATCGAGAAGGAACGGTCGAAGATTCACCTGCTCTCGGTTCTCGGTGGGGACTCCGACGTCGGCGCCATCTGGGCAGCTATCAAGGAAGAAGGTTCCTTCGCGGTCCAGGGCCCGGGGATTGAACCCATAACCGGCAGTCTGGGCGCCGAAGCGCAGTGTTTTCGCGGGACCATCACCATCGCCGGACGACGGCCAATCCGGCACCTGGTGGCCATCTCTGCCGAGGTGGCGAAGACCCGACCGGGGGCCGACCGGGAAGGCAAATGCACAGTCCTATGTGACAATGACCCGACGTTTGTGCTGTATCGCGTTGCGCAACGGTTCGGGCTGCCAGTGGTGCCGGAATGGGCCGACTGGTTCCATGCGGAAGTCCGCCGCCGAGGGGCAATCAGACCTTTGATCGGACTGGGATGCACGCCAGTCCTGGTCTCCGGTACAAAGAAGGTCTTTCTAAAATGGATTGGAAGGGCACTACGACGGAAGGACATCCAATTCCCAGAAGAAAATGGCCCCGTTCGCTGGACGCAAACCACCAGTTTCTTTCCTGCTGGTAAGACAGAGATTGAAGTGCTGAGTCCGCACGACGATACTGCGGACAGTTCCGCCATCCCGGCGGGGGAGGAGCAACCGTGCGAGTCGTATTGAAGGTAACGAGCAGCAACGAAAATTACAACGGAGGGTGTGAATATGCCCTCTTGGACTTGACTCCGGATCTCGCTTCTTTGGCTCTGCGAAGGATCGCTGTCCTGAAAGAACAGAGGAATCTCGACCCCGATATCGACGAAACGTACTATTGGGCCTATTTTGTGGATTGCTACTTCGACCCATGGGCTGAGTCGGCGGAGGACGTAAAAGAAGGCGAAGGTACGAATTCCGCGGTGGGGGATACGCTCGACGAACTCAAAATTGAAGACAACGGAGTAGTCAATGTCCCCGAGAATTTCCACGTAGCATGCTGTCAATACGCCGTGGAGTGCGAGCAAATCATCGTTCGCGAAGGTTCCATGGCGTTCACGGCTATCCCCAAACATGGCAGTTTTCGGGTCCAGACTGCGGAAATCCCAATCACCATGCTCGAAGCGGCGGCAGCACCAGCGCGTTAATGACGCTCATCTGACGTCCATCCTTTACCTCCTCGCCCTCACGCGCCTATAACCCACCCCCCTGCAATGTTTCATTCAACCTAAAGCGAAAAGGAGGAGACCCATGCCCGTACCCGACAGGATCTCGGACTACCTCAAAATGTATGCCACGGAACTCGGAGACAGAATCCTGAAGTCTTTTCCCCCGTTGCACGCCGTTGACGACCCGCCGTCACCCTTGATCAGCAAGCTGCTTCGCAGACCATTTCTCGCACAGACTTTGGCCATAATGGGCTTGACCCGCGTTTGGCAACAGGCTCGTGCTGGTGCCGTGATTGCGGAATGCGGCACAGGCAAAACCCTTATCTCGCTTGGCGCTGTGCACACACATTCCGAAGGCCGGCCTTACACGGCCCTGGTAATGGCCCCGGGCCACGTTACGGAGAAGTGGTGCAGGGAAGCGCTGTTGACGCTTCCGCGTGTGCGCGTGTTCATAATTGATTCCCTGCGAAATGCCGCGAATGGTCTGAGCCGCCATGGCGTGAACGAAGTGAAGCTGCGCAACGGGCGCATCGTGCGCGAGGGCTTGCACACGAGTTTGACCGAATTGCGCCTGCGTAAGAACTCTCCCTCCGCCCGCAAGCGTTGGGCGTCGATCTGCTCCTGTCCATCGGTATTCGTGATCGGGCGAGACCGGGCAAAGCTTGGGTTCTTCTGGCGCCACGCCTACCAGATTGCTCGCAGCGGCCGCTATCAAGGCAGTCTCGTGAATCCCGAGAGTGGCGAGCCCGTCTTTCTGGGCGAAGATGGCGAGCGTCTGCTGGCTATCGACTTCAAAAAGGCGAAGCTAAGCGAAGTACTAGGGCGTGGAGAAGGAGCCAACCACGCACGTCGGCCGCTGTATAGCCCCCTGTGGCAGGCGGATGGTACTAAGACTCGGCGCTTCGCACCCATCGAGTTCATCGGGCGGCACATGCCGGGTTTCTTTGACTACGCCATAGGCGACGAGGTCCACGAGCTGAAGGGAGGAGACACGGCCCAGGGCAACGCGCTAGGGACACTCGCCAACTGTGCTGGCCGCATCGCCGTGCTGACTGGCACACTGTTGGGCGGCTACGCGTCGGATTTGTTCAATATCCTGTTTCGTCTGGGACCTTCACGGATGTTGGAAGAGGGTTTCGAGCACGGTGAAGCCGGCGTTCGGGCGTTTACCGAAACCTACGGTTTGCTTGAAAAAATTACCGTGATCGAACCCGCCGACAACGCTTGCTCGGATGCGCGGGTTACCACGCGTGTCCGCCACCGGCCGGGTGCGTCGCCGCTGCTTTTCGGCCGTCACCTGATGAGTCTCGGCGCTTTCGTATCGCTTGAAGATATTTCCGATGTTCTCCCGCCCTATCACGAAGATGTTGTCGAAGTCGAAATGGATCAGCCGCTAAAGGATGCGTACGAAGAGTTGGAACGGGATATTAAGGAGGCGATGCGCGAGCACCGCGGCAACCAGTCAATCATCAGTGTCGCGTTGAATGCGCTATTGGCTTACCCTGATCGACCCTACGGATTCGGAGACCTGATGGGGCGCGAGTTCAATCCCGAAACCGGGCGGCGCGAATCGTTCCTAATCTCGGCGACGCGAGACCTGAACGAGAAACTCATCTACGCCAAGGAACGTCGGTTGTTGGAAGAAATTCAAGCCTCGCTCAACCGTGGAAGAAATGTACAGGTGTATGCCGTTTACACGCAAAAGCGAGACGTGACCCGCCGGCTGGAAAGCATCCTGGCGAAAGAAGGGATCCGGGTAGCAGTGCTCACGACCCAGGTCCTGCCGGAGGAACGCGAAGCATGGTATGAACGCCAGTTACGCTCCGGCGTTCAAGTGGTCGTGGGACATCCTCGTCTCACACAGACTGGGCTAGACTTATGGGCCTTTCCTGATATCTATTTCTACGAGACGGGCTACTCCATTTACACGCTGCGGCAGGCCAGCCGGCGCTCGTGGAGAATCGGGCAGCGGAATAATGTCAA
>JBKQVI010000444.1:0-8499 GCA_052139985.1 Terriglobia bacterium | reverse complement strand
GTCAGGTGTCAGGTGTCAGGTGTCAGGTGTCAGGTGTCAGGTGTCAGGTGTCAGGTGTCAGGTGTCAGGTGTCAGGTGTCAGGTGTCAGGTGTCAGGTGTCAGGTGGCAGCGGAAGGCGGGATGGCGGCGAGCGCCTTGGGCAGGCCCTTGGCAAGACCGGTGCTGACGCAAAGAGATGTTAAAAATGAAGAGTGCTCCCAGTAGTTGATTGAAAACAAAGGGACAAAAAAAGTGCTCCCAATAAGTTGAGGAAAACAAATGCGTTAATTGATCTTCGAGGTGAGTCATTGAAAGCGAAGGAGATAGGCACTAATAGGAAAGTCAAAATGTTCAGACTGCAGCCAGACTTAGACTCAGTGGTGACGCTCGGCGGAGCCACACCCCAAGGAGAATCTCACCACGGAGGCCAAAGAGAACAAACAAAAGCCGTGGGTCAACAAACCGAGGAACCGTAATCTCTGCCCTCGTTGGCAGAAGTGCTTTTCTCTGCGGTCTCTGCGCCCTCCGTGGTGATTCTCGGGTCCAGATCAATTTCGGAATGAGGGGCAGCGCGACCGCCAATCAACGGAGGCGAAGACCGGGCCTGCTCCCTCCCCCGCCCAGATGTACCGCCCGTGCGCGTGCTGTTTTCGCCCGGTGATTTCGGCGTCCGGGGTTGTAATACCTCGCCCGCTCCGATAGAATCTGTCCCGTTTTCTTAGGCAGCGGCCGTGTGGGGTGATCTCAGCAGTCATCAACTTGCCTTTGAATCTCACGAACACCCGCATCGGCCAGGAGGAATTCCACTATGAAGAGCATGGGCGTTCTCGTTCTTACGTTTTTCGTTTTGCCCTTAAGCGTCGCTGCCGCCGCACAACCCGCGAGCGGCGCAACCGACCTGATGCAGGCCGGCACCGGCAGCTACGGTTGTACCGCGCCGGACATCGCCCACTACGTAGCCCAGCGGGCAGCAGGACCCATTACGGTGGATGGCCGCCTGGATGAGCCCTCCTGGCAGAAGGCCAAGAAGTCCGCGCGCTTTGTTGACATGGTTACGGGCGCGCCCGGCTTTTACGACACACGCGCCGCGGTGCTGTGGGACGACCAGAATCTATACATTGGAATGTGGCTCGAAGAGCCCTACGTGGAGGCCCATCAGAGTAAAACCGGCTCGCTGATTTGGCTGGAGAATGACGCTGAGGTTTTCATCGACGGCGGCGACGCCTACTCGGAATTTGAGATCAACGCCCTCGGCACGACCTACCAGGTCTTCTTCATCTGGCGGGACGCCTACAACAAGAAGGGCGGCCCGTTCGATCTTCCGGAATTCGACGTGATGAAGCACCAAGCGCTGACATTTGGAGGAGACTACGATCGCGCGGACACAACCTTCTGGAAGGGAACCCACCCACGCGGATTGCGCTGGGCGTTTCTCGATTGGGCGTACCCAGGCTTGCAACATGCCGTTCATGTGGACGGAAAGATCAATGACAACACGGAAGCCGACAAAGGCTGGACAGTGGAACTGGCTTTCCCCTGGCAGGACATGAAAGCATTGGCAGCGGGGCGGTCACTGCCTCCGCACGATGGAGACACCTGGAGGATTTTCTTCGGCCGGTTCGAGTTGCTTAAGCCCGGCGGCGTGGAACTGAACCCGCACCCGGCGTGGGTGATGAGCCGCCATGCGGTTCTTGACACTCATATTCCGGAATGTTTCCCCTACGTGCAGATGTCAAATCAAACGGTGGGACAGTAGATTATGTCGTCTGCACCAACCCCTTCTTCACGGCGAAGAGGACGAGTTCGGCGGTGCGGTGGAGACCGAGGGTGTCCATCACGCGGGCGCGATGGACGGCCACCGTATTGACACTAATGTTGAGGAGCACGGCAATTTCTTTGTTCGATTTCCCCTGCGCGATGAGTTGCAGGACTTCCTTTTCCCGAAGGGTTAGCCGTTCGTAAGGGTCTTGCGTGGTGTCACTGAACGATCCGGTCTTCAAACTCGATAGCACGATATGGGAGATGGCCGGGCTGAAGTAGGCCTCGCCATCCGCCAGCGCCTTCACCGCGCGGTTGAGATCCACCTCAATCGCATTCTTCAGCATGTATCCCTTGGCGCCCAACTCGAAGGCTTTGCGGATGTAGGCTTCGTTCGAGTACATGCTGAGGATGAGAATCTTGACCTGAGGGTCGGCCTTGAGAATTTCCGCCGTGGCTTCCAGACCACCGAGTTCGGGCATGGAAAGATCCATCACTACAACTTCCGGCTTCAGGGTTTTATAGAGCTCGATGGCTTCGAGGCCTGTGCGCGCTTCTCCCACCACGGTCACCATGGGGTCGTCTTCCAGAATGCGGCGGAATCCTTGCCTCACCAGAGTGTGATCTTCGGCCAGCAAGACGCGGATCTTTCTCCCGGTTTCTTGTGTCGTCACAGTTTAGTTGATCTCCTCGGGACGGGAATGAGCGGACGGACGGCGGAGAGGGACGCGCACGCTGACGGTGGTCCCCTCTTGGGGCGCGGAGCGAATCGAAAATGATCCCTGTAAGTGCTCGGCGCGTTCGCGCATCCCCATCAGTCCAATGCCCTGGCCGGCAGTCCTTTTCATATCCGTAGGGGCTTCGAAGCCGCTACCATTATCGCGGATTTCCAGGTCTAAATGGTTATCTTTTTCTTGCAGCGTTATCCAGGCTTCCCGCGCACCGGAATGGCGCGCCACATTGCTCAGCGATTCCTGCACAATACGATAAAGGTGAATGGCCGCCTCGGGAGGGAAGAGCCCATCCGCGAGCTTCCCCTCGTAATGCACCTGCACATCGGTCTGCCGCGAGAATTGTTCCGCGAACCATCCCAGAGTCTGTTGCAGGCCGAAATCATCCAGGATAGCGGGCCGAAAAATCTGGGATTCGTCGCGCACGCTCTGCAGAGTATCTTCTACGATCTTTTTGGCGGCGCGCACGTCCTGCACGAAGACGGGATCGCTATCCGCGGCCTTTTGCCCGGCGCGCGCCAACATGAGCCCTATCGCCGTCAGAATCTGCCCGAAATGGTCGTGCAGGTCGCGTGCTACGTGGCGCAGGGTTTGCTCCTGTACTTCGATCAGTTTCCAGGAGAGCGTGCGCATCTGCTCCGATTGCAATTGCAGTCGCTCCGCCAGGTGGTGCAAGCGCTCGAAAGTCTTGCGGTTGGCTTGCAGCGTGTAGAGGCCCGTCCCCAACGCCACCAGGAAGAGCACTCCGATCAGCAGCAGGATATCCTTGGACACGTGTCCGTACACCAGGCTGACGCGCTGGCCGGCTTCCTGCTGGGCTTGGTCGTTCAAGCTCAGCAAGTGAGACACAATGCGGGAAATGGTCTGATGCTGCTCTTCCAGTTGCGACGGGATGAGGTAGCGCGCGGAATCCTCATGGCCCTGGTCGGCGAGATTGAAAGCTTCGTCAGCGAGCGACCAGAAGTTATCAAGAAGGTCGCGCAATTGCTGCCGCTGCGTGTCGCCCGCCGAAGTGTTGACAGCCAATTGAGCTTCCGAAACCAACGCGTCGTTCATGTCCTTGTGCAGCCGGCCGAATTCGCCTTTCCAGTAGAAGATCGGGTATCGGCTTTCCGGAAGGGTCATGTCGCGCAGGGAAACGGCGAGTTGGTAGGTGTCGTCCTGAAGGCGCAAGAGTTGGAGAGAGGCTTTGCGATTCTTCTGCACCACGTTCACCTGGAAATCCTGAAGCCAGCGGATTTCGCGGATGGTGTACGTGGCAAAAATCACAAAGATGGCGAGGGTGATGCACAGGCCCAACCACAGGCGCCGCGTGGGCGAGGGGATTTCACGCAAAAGATCATGGGCGGCTTCCGGCGGACCCGCGGCTTGCCCCGGCGTTTTGGCTGCGGAGGTTTCTGCCGATTCCTTGGCGTCTTCCTGCATAAGAAGGGTGATTTCCGTTCCCGGCGCGAACACGGCTCCATCGTCCTGGGGCTTGCCTATAAGTTATCGCAAGGGAATGATTGCAGCAACTCGGAACGAAACTTAACAAGGACTGCAGTGGCACCTCTTGTGGGAGCCAATCCCAGGCAATGTCGATTGAGGAGTTCAGGAGCGAGGAACGGGGGTGCGTCGCAGGTGAACCTTGACGTAATCCTGAAAAGCCGCGGCAATGTCTCGAGTGATTTTTCCGGGAGCGGAATATTTCCAATTGGGCTGAATGCTGCCCACGCCGGCAACTTCGCGCGTGGTGGAGCTTATAAAGACTTCGTCGGCGGAATCCAGGTCGCTGGGAGTAAGGTCCTGTTCCAGAAATTTATAACCTGCTGCCGGAATGACCTCGCGAAGGGTCGCGCGGGTTATTCCCGGCAGACAACCGGAATCCAAGGGAGGCGTCAGGACCTCGCGGCCGCGCACCAAAAACACATTGGCCGATGTGCACTCCGCCAAGTGGCCCTGTTCGTTCAGCAGAAGCGCGTCGTCAAAGCCTTCACGATGAACGCGTTCGAGGGTGCCGGCGTTTTGCACCCAGGAAAGCATCTTGGCGCCCGCCAGCTTTGCGACCGAAAAAATTGCGTTGGGAACAAGCACGAGCTTGTGGGAGGCCGGCCATACCGAAAGTTCACGCGTGAAGATCAGCAGATCGGTGGCGGGGCAACCCGCCGCGTCGGCCCAAAGTCCGCCATGATTCTTGATGAAGGAAAGCCGGGCTGCTCCTTCCGGCCGGTGATTGGCCGCGGCCAGCTTGACGACCGACTCCCAGACGGGTTCCTGTTGGTAGTCGAGCGTAATACCCAGTCGCTCCGAATCCCGCGCCATCCGCTCCCAATGCCGGTCGAAGGCGAACGGAACACCTTGGTAGATGCGCAGCGTCGTGAATACGCCCCAGCCCATCAGCAGGCCCATCTGTCCGGGAGAAAGGCGTGACTCCGCGAGAGGAATAATTCGATTGTTATGGTAGATGAGGGAATCCATCCCGTTGTTTACCAGGCAAAATGGACGGTGAGCGGGTAATTCAATCGAAGACGGCACTGAGTGTCAGGGGGCATGTTCACTTCGCGCCCGCGACGCCACAGAGCTTCATAGCTGATGAGGGCGGCGCCACCCAAAGGAAGCGCCAAGGTGGCGCCGGCCGAGCCCACGGCCGCCATCTTCAAAGCGCCGTAGGTACCCAACACGGTGAAGCCGCCGACGAGCGCTTTCCACGACATGGAGCGGTTGCTGGTCAGATGACCCTCTTGATCAAGATGAATCTCAAGCGCCTCGGGGTGCTCCAGGGCAGCCAAAACGGCAGCGACGGGTTTTTCCTGTCCGTCTGGCAGAGTAATATGATCGAATCGCAAGCCAAGTTCGGCCGACCGATGCATATGACCGGCATTGCGGATCAAGGTGATGTGCCCATCCAGCAAGCTTCCGGGCGGCAGAGCGATTTTCCCTTGCACGAATACCGGTTTCAAGACTTCGGCGATGACGGGATCGTTGACGTGATTGACGCGGGAGTGAATCCCCGACAAGACCTGCACCTTGACTTCCGTTTCGGCAGGAACAGTCAGCGTGAGGCGTTGGGCCAAGCTCCCGCTGTCTCCCGCGGTATTGCGATGAGACAAGGGGGCGCTCGGATTGTAATCCTGAGCCATCGCCGCGAACGCGAAGACCAAAACAAAGACGGCGGCTCGCCTCGAATTCATCATCGCAACACCCTCCCAACGTTCAGGTCTCGTATGGCTGTCTTTCGGCGCCCAGATTCTGCTTTGACGTCCAATGTGGGGAGTTATAAGATTGCCCCTATTCGGTTAACTAGCATATTGTCGCGCTACGGGGGTAGAAAATCAAGTAATAAGGTTGATGGAGCAGAACTAAACATCGAGCGGAGAAGGAGGGATTGTTCTCGCCACCCCGAATGTCGGCATTGGCAGAGTTTGAAGGGTCCTTTACTCCGGAGCTTTCGAAGATGCCCAGCACACACAAAAAGGCCCAACCCAGAGGGTTGGGCCAGGAAATGGAGAAGCAGATGCCGCTTAGGCGAGCTTTGTGACCTTGTCGGCCTGAGGTCCTTTCTGCCCTTGGACGATCTCGAACTCTACAGTGTCGCCTTCTTGCAAGGTCTTGAATCCTTCACCCTGAATGGCCGAGTAATGGACGAAGACATCAGCTCCGCCTTCCTGGCCGATAAACCCATACCCTTTGCTGTTGTTGAACCACTTAACCTTACCTTGAAGTCTTGCCACTTGCGCCCTCCTTGATTTTGCTTTGAGGTTGCCACTCCTTGAGAGATGCCCAAAAAAGAAAAAGGCCGAAGATCTCTTCGATCCCCGGCCGCCTAATTCTATGAGCACTTTCCCAACGAGAACACTTTCCCAACTCCCTCATAAATAGAAATAGCTTTTCTGCCCTCAATTTGTCAAGGGAATTGTTGCTAGAAACCGTCCGAGGAGACCGCTATTCATATCATGGATAATCATGCAGAGGCCAACTCCGCACCGAATAAGAAGAGAATGCCCACAAGTGTTTTCGCGTCGCGAATCTCATTGCGCTGAATCATCTTAATTACTTGGTCAACAGTAAAGAATCCGATTTCGATTCGTTCGTCGGCATCCGGTTGGCCTTTGGACGGCGTCAGGTCCCGGGCCTCAACAAGGTGCATTTCCTCACTCAGAATGCCCGGGCTGGGATAGAAGCGCAGAAGGGGTTTGATGACGCGGGCTTGGAACCCGGCCTCTTCCCGCAACTCACGGTGCGCACACTGGCGAGGGGTTTCCCCAGGTTCTATGCCGCCCGCTACGAGCTCCCACAGACTCTCCTTCACCGCGTGCCGGTACTGGCGGACCAGAACCAACCGGCCGTCAGGAAGGTGGGCAACGATGACGACCGAACCCAGGTGGCAAATAACTTCGCGTGTAGTCTCAACGCCACCCGGTTCAATCACACGGTCGACTTTCAATTCCACCGCTTTTCCGCGGAAGATGGTTTCGCTTTTCAAAACACGGGCCTTCTTCGGCATGGGTATCGACCTCGCTGTGCGGCAACGCCCCAATGCGACGGGCGCAGCCCCGATGACACTACACACCTATCGCCTCGGCAAGGGTGCAGCATGCCAAGCGATCTAACGACCGATTTACGCACAAACCGCCATCCGCTAAGTGGCCTCGTCGAGTTTCTCGACGTACTCTTTCGCTTGCTTGGGAGCCGCCAGCGCTTTCAGAGTGTTGTGGTCGTGTTGGATTTTGTCTTTCAGCTTTACGTAAATCTCGTGCTGGGCCTTGGCGGCGTCTACGACCTCTTTGGAAGCGGACTGGTCCTGCGCATCCTTTTCCAGGCAGGTAAGCAGACTATCCACCGTGACACCGAAGAAGCCCAGCTTGTTCACGACGCTCTTTTGATGGTAGGCCTTCTCAAAATCCGAAAGGCTTTCCTGCTTAACGGTGCTGACCGCGTCCGCAAGCGCCTTCTTGGACTCGTCCACCATCGATGTCTCATCTTTGCAGGCCTGTGCAGCGACGGAATGCGGCCAGGCCATCAGCCCGAATCCAATGCCCATTACGAGGGCAATACAACGTCCGATTCTCATGGTGCACCTCAATGCTTCTGACAATGTACCCTTGTGGATGCTGCCCACTGGCAGCCGAACTCGTGGGCCCGAGGCCGAATTCTGCCGAACATCCTAGCACATGACCGGACAGATTTCTCTCCAGCTTACATTCGGGTTGTCGACGCGACGTACTCGCAGAGTCCAACGTCGAGTATAATAACGCGACAAGACTGATTGTTAGCAGGCTGGGCACAAGCGTTGCAGGGAGATACTCTCGATATGAAAATCACGGCACTCATTGTTGATGATGAACAGCCGGCTCGCGATGAGTTGGCATTCCTATTGAAGGGGTGTTCCGATGTCGAAGTGGTCGGCCAAGGAAAGAATGGTGTTGAAGCCGTGAGCATGGTGCGTGAGCTGAATCCGCATCTGGTGTTCCTGGATGTCCAAATGCCGGGCATCGACGGTTTCGGCGTGATCAAGCGTCTGCTGGAAAAGAAAACGCGTCTGCCATTCTTTGTTTTTGCTACGGCTTATGACCAGTACGCGGTGCAGGCCTTCGAAGTGAATGCCATCGACTACCTCTTGAAGCCGGTGGCCAAACCGCGGCTGGAAAGAGCCATCCAGAAAGTGCATCGCTTGCTCGAAACTTCCGACACCACCAGCCAGAAACTCGACCGCTTGGTGCAGATGGTGGAGCAACGCGCCGTGCCCCAGAAGGGCAAGCTGGTGCTCAAAACCGCCAACCGGCTTTTCCTAGTCGATTCCGATGAAGTCATTTACGCCAGCATCGAAGACGGCGTGATCAGCATCGTGACGCGCGAAATGGAAGGCCAGTACAGTGGCGACGGAGCGCTGGGCGAGGCGCTGCGACCGTTGTTCCTCGACTACCTGCGCACGCACCCCGACGCTTAGCCGGCGGGCAGCTGACATGACGCCTTGGACGAAGGCGCAGGCCGAGCGCCATCTGCACTCGCTCGAGTTGTTCGGGATGCGCTTCGGGCTGGACCGGATGCGGC
>JBKQVI010000443.1:0-66514 GCA_052139985.1 Terriglobia bacterium | reverse complement strand
TGGCGGTCTTCAGGAAAAACATAATGGGGATCATGGCGATGAACGTCCAGCCGAGCAGCCAGTAAGCATCGACATAGGCGAGCATGTTGGCCTGGCGAAGCAGGTTGCCGTAAATCAATCCCTGCGCCTGAACATGGGCAAGCGTGGCCGTGGAGCCCTGCCCCATGAGCATCTGCTGCGCGCCCTGCGCGGCGCCGCGGTAAGGAGCATCGTAGGGAGTGAGGTGAGCGACCAGCATGGCCTGGTGGACCTGGGCGCGACGAGCCAGAAGCGTGGCCACATTGGCGATGCCCACACTGCCGACGATATTGCGGGCCAGGTTGATAATGCCGGTGGCGTTGTTCATCTTCTCCTTGGGAATAAAATAGAAGGCCATGACGTTGATGGGAATAAACAGGAATGCGATGCCGATACGCGAAAAGGTCCAGGCGCGGACGGCCGTCCAGAAATCGATTTGCAAGTCGAAATTCGACATGCGCAAGAGGGCAAAACCGGTGAATCCCAGGCCGAACGCCACCAGCCAGCGCGCCTCCATCTTTTGGGTCAGGCGGCCCACAATCGGCAGCGCCAGAATGGTGAAGATGCTCCCTGGAGAAAGCACCAGCCCGCTGAGCAAGGCGGTGTAACCCATAAGGGTTTGCAGCATGAGGGGGAGCAGCACGGTCGAGCCGTAAAGCACGAATCCGAGCATGAACATGGTGAAGGTGGCGATAAGGAAATTCCGGTCCTTCAACATGCGGAAATCCACGATGGGATCTTTGCGCGAGAGTTCCCAGAAGAACGCGCCGATCAGCCCCACCACGGCGACAATGGTGCAGCCGACGATGAAGTTCGAACCAAACCAGTCATCCCTCTCCCCTTTATCAAGGACCACCTGAAGGAAACCCAGCCCCACGCTCAGCAACCCCAGTCCCATGTAATCAATCTTCAATCCGCGCAGGCTTTTGCGGATCAGATAGGGTGGGTCATAGATCAGCAAGGCGGTTAAGATGAGGGAGATCACGCCGACGGGAATGTTGATGAAGAAAATCCATCGCCAGGTATAGTTATCGGTGATCCAGCCGCCCAGCGTAGGGCCAACGACCGGCGCCACCACCACGCCCATCCCATACACGGCCATCGCGATTCCCTGCTTTTCCTTGGGGAAACTTTCCACCAGAATCGCCTGCGAAATCGGCTGAAGGGCGCCGCCTCCCGCTCCCTGCAAAATACGAAAGATGACCAGGAGGCCGAGGGTAGGAGCAATGCCGCAAAGAAAAGAACAAATAGTGAAGATTCCGACGCAAACCATGAAAAAGCGCTTGCGGCCGAAAAGCGATGACAGCCAACCGGTGAGCGGCAGCACGATGGCGTTTGAAACCAGATAGGAAGTGAGTACCCAGGTGCTCTCATCGACGCCGGCGGAAAGGTCGCCGGCAATGTGAGGCAGCGCCACGTTGGCGACGCTCGTGTCGAGCACCTCCAGAAACGTGGCGAGCATCACCGTCACGGCAATCAGCCAGGGATTGATCTCTTTTTGTTGTCGCGTCCGAGCTAAAGTCGTGTCCATAAGAATTATACGGTCGCCGAAGGTCGCAAGGACCAGAGGGTTTCCGTGGCGCCCTTCCGCGGGCTACTTACTCTTCATATTTAATTCGATGTATTCCGAGATCCCTGAGCTTACTCTATCACGCCGAACAAACCGCTGTGATCCCGTTGGCGCACCTAATGCGCGGTGGGACCCGCTCCGTGCGGCCGAGCCTTCTTCATTAAGAACATCAGGGGGATCAGAGACAAAAACATCAAGCCCATCATCCAGAAATCATCCACGAAGGCCAGCATCGTGGCGTGGCGCTGCAGAATTCCATAGGCCATGCCATTCGCCTGTACCTGGGCATCGGCCAAACTGGACCCTGCCCCGTACAAGATGTTCGCTGAACCGCTCAGCAGCGCTCTGTATGCCGAGTCGAAGGGCGTCATGTGGCTGACCAGCATGCCCTGATGGAACTGGGTCCGGCGCGCCAGCAAAGTCACCACATTGGCAATTCCGAAGCTGCCGCCGATGTTCCGCGCCAGATTGATGATTCCCGTAGCGTTATTGAATTTCTCTTTGGGGATAAAGTAGAACGCCATGACGTTGATCGGCACAAAGAGAAAGGCCATCCCCGCCGATTGATAGATGCGGGCCATCATGGCGGTGTGAAAATCGATATCCAGGTTAAATGTGGCCATGTGAAAGAGCGAAGTAGCCACTATTAAGACACCGCAAATAACCAGCCAGCGCGCATCGAAACGTGTCAAGAGTTGGCCCACCAGCGGTAGCATAACGACGACGATGATTCCTCCCGGCGAAAGCACCAACCCGCTCAAAAGCGCCGTGTATCCCAGCAGGGTCTGAAGAAATATAGGAAGCAAAGCGGTGCTGCCGTAAAGTACGAAACCCAGCATGAACATCGTCAGGGTTGCGAGCGCGAAATTCCGGTTTTTCAGCAGCCGAAGATCTACGATGGGATCTTTGCGCGTAAGTTCCCAGACCGCGGCCGTGACCAGCCCGATCGCCGACGCGGCGGCGCAGGCCACGATGAAGTGCGATTCAAACCAGTCCTCGCGCTGGCCTTTGTCCAGGACGACTTGCAGAAAGCCCAGGCCCACGCTCAACAGGCCCAGACCGATGAAATCGATATGAACGCCACCCTTCAACCCTTTACGCTTGAGGAATGGCGGGTCGGAAATCAGGAAGTAGGTAAGAATCAGGGAAATCACTCCCACCGGAATGTTGATGAGGAAAATCCATCGCCAGCTATAACTATCCGTCAGCCAGCCTCCCAATGTCGGGCCGATGATGGGCGCCATCACTACGCCCACGCCGAACATGGCCATCGCCATGCCTTGCTTTTCCTTGGGAAAACTCTCCAGCAGGATGGCTTGAGAGATGGGTTGCAACGCTCCGCCGCCAGCACCTTGGAGGATACGGAAAAACACGAGCCAGGGAAGACTGGGCGCGAACCCGCAAAGCATCGAGCTGACGGTGAAGATGGCCACGCAGGTCATGTAAAAGCGCTTGCGTCCGAAGAGCGAGGAAAACCAACCGGTGAGCGGGAGCACAATGGCGTTTGAAACCAGGTAAGACGTCAGAACCCAAGTGCTTTCGTCAACGCCGGCGGAAAGGTTGCCGGCAATATGCGGAAGTGAGACATTGGCCACGCTGGTGTCGAGCACTTCCATGAAAACCGCCAGCATCACCGTGAAAGCAACCAGCCACGGGTGGGTCTCTCCGTTTTGTTGAGTTCGCGCAAACAGACTCTTCATGATCCGTTTCGACTCTTGGGCGGCGTCTTCCCAGCAGGCTCCGGCATTCTACCGGATTGCGGGAGCGGCACTGGTCCTGGCAGCGTGGAGGGCCGAAAGAATAATGGAAACCGCCTCTTTTTCTCCCAGGCACGAGGAAATCATCAACTGATAAAGATGGCGATTCTGCCAGTCTTCGGTATAGTGGTCGCGGACGTAAGCGGCGCGAGTGGCATCTTCCGTGTCCAGCTTTTTCTCCGCCTCGGTTTTCGATAACCCAGCGTCGCGCCGGAGCAAGCGAGCCAATCGTTGACCTCGGGGCGCGTAGATGAAAACATGAAGAGTATCTTCGCGGGGCTGGAGAATGCACTGGCTTCCCCGCCCGACAATCACACAGTCGCCAATCTCCGCGGCCTGTTCAATGATCCGGCGGGTCAAGTCGGCTGCCACTTCACCGTCAAACCGGCCCGGCACCGGACCTCTCATGAATCCCCTCAGCCCCGGCGACTGCCAAAAAACCTCGGCCAGCCGATCGAACCACGGGTCGGGGCGCTCATCGAATTTTTCCGCGATCCGGGGCTCAATGCGGGCGGTTTCGGCGATCTTCTCCACCAGACAGCGGTCGAGTAGCTTCCATCCCAGGCGGCCGGCCAACATCTGAGCCACGCGCCCGCCCCCGCTTCCATACTCACGTGCTACGGTCACGACGCGGAACATTGTTCCTCCCTTAGGGCAGTGGCTAGTGGCTAGCAATGGACCTCCTGCTGCCCGCGACTGGCCGCTGCTTTCTCCGCACTGGCCACTAACCACTAGCCACTAACCACTGCCTTTCTCACTTCGTGATGATGGTGGCCTCAACATTCATGCCAGGACGCAGAATCGACTTGTCCGAGGAGGTCGGGTCCAACAAAATCTTGACCGGAATCCGCTGCACCACTTTCACGTAATTGCCCGTGGCGTTTTCGGGCGGCAGCAGGCTCAGGCGTGCGCCGGTGGCTCCGGCGATGGAGTCGACATGGCCGGCGAAAGTCTTGCCGTACATGTCAACGTCGATCTCCGCCTTCTGGCCGGGACGCACCTTGGCAAGCTGCGTCTCTTTGAAATTCGCCGTGACCCAAATGTCGTTCAGTGGAATCAGCGTGAAGAGCCCCTGTCCGGGCTGAATGATTTGGCCGGCCTCGACCGATTTCCTGGTGACCACACCGTCGCTGGGCGCGACGATAGTGGCGTAACTCAACTGCAACTCTGCTGCTTCCAAATCCGCCTGAGCCGCGGCCACGGCTGCTTCCGCGGAAGCTTGGTCGGCTACGTGAATGGAAACTTGCTTATGGTTCGCCATCGCCTGCGAAACCATGGCGCGCGCCTGGTCCACCTGGGCTTTGGCCGCCAGCATGGATTCGTGCGCGATCTCCGCTCCCTTTTCTGAGGAATTGAGCTTCTCGTTCGCGGCTTTCAGTTCGCTGTCGGCCACGCGGGCGGCGGCTAAATACGCGTCATACTGTTGCTGGGAAATCTCACCCTTTTCCATCAGGGGTTTCATGCGGGCCAAATCCGCTTGGGCGCGTTCGTTATTGGCTTGCTGCGCCGCTACGTTGGCGCGTGCAAACGCCAGTTCCGCCGTGGAATCCCTTTCATAAGTAAACTTGGACTTGTCGTAGTTCGCCTGTGCGGCTACTAGTTGCGCATCGGCGCCGGCGGTAGTGCTGTCGGTGGTTTCCCGCGTCAAAGGAACGCCCACCCCCGCCCCGCGTTCGCGCGCCTGGGCGAGTGCCAGCGCCGCCTTGGCTTGATCCAGGCGGGCTTGGTAATCGCGCGGGTCAATGCGCACCAACACCTGGCCCGCCTTGACGGGTTGGTTGTCATCGATCAATACCTCGGCGACGGTGCCGTATACCTTGGCGGCAATCGGCACCACGTGCCCATCCACCTGGGCGTCGTCCGTGGAGACCCGGTTCTGGTAGTAAAGCAATAGCGTCACCACGGCAATGGCCAGCACAGCCGCTGCCCCCACAGCGCCACGGCGGACCCTGGGATCGGCCCAGCGCGACGGAGTCTTCTCCGCGGTCTCCGGGCTGAGAGGCTCGGCGCTGCCTATTTCTTTATCCATCTCAACAACGTTGGGATCTGTACTCGGCATAGTTAAACACCTTTACTTGGAATAAAGCCCTTCGATCTGGCCAATCGCGTGTGATAAGTCGGCCCTGGACTGGTTGTATCCGTAGAGCGCGGCAATCTGGTTATCGTTGGCGCGGGCCAGGGCGTCCTGCGCGCTGACGACTTCAATATTGTTGGCCACGCCCGCCTGGAATCGGTCGCGTGCCTGGGACACTTCTTCTTGCGCCAGTTTAACTCCCAGGTTGGCCACATCCACTTCATGCTGCGCCGCCTCAAGTTGCGCTTGCGAAGTCTTCACTTCCAGCGCAATCTGATTCTGCAGATCGGCGCGTTGTTGCTCCACCTTCTTGATCTCCACATCGGCCTTGGCGATCTCGGCGTGAATCCGCCCACCGGTAAAGAGCGGCACGTCCACGGTGACTTGATAGACATAAGCCGGAATGGAGCTGGGAGCCGACAACCCTTGCTCGCCCCACGTGCCGGCGAAATTAAGCGTCGGGAGCCGCGACTCACTGGCAGCGCGCTTGGCAAGTTCTGCCGCGTGCGCCTGCGCGGCGAGCGCCTTCATCTCCGGGCGAGTCTCATATGCCTGCTCGATGCTGCGGCTGGCGTCAATCTCCGGTGTTTGATAGAAACTCGGCGTATCCGCCAGCTCAATCTGCCGGTGCGGTTCCAAATTGAGCAGCCGCGTCAAGCCGTAAAGCGCAACCTTTTGTTGCGTCTGCGCCTCCAGAAGGCGCTGCTTCTCGTTTTGAAGCTCAACGTTGGCGCGCAAAGTATCGATTCCCGTGCCCACGCCGTGCTTCTGCAAGTCATCGGCCTGGTCATAGAGAGCCTGCGCCAAATCCACTCGCGATTGAGCCGCTTTCACCGCGGCCTCGGCACGCATCCCCGCCAGGTATTGCGAAACAACCAACAGCACAATTTGCTCGCGCATCGTGGTTTCCTGCGCCTGACTGGCGTTCATTTCCTGGCGAGCCGCCTGCAATCGCCGCCACAGCGTCAGGTCGAGCAAAGGCATCGTCACGCTCGGGCCGGCCTGAAAGAATTGGAAGGGGCCCGCGTGCTCACGTATGCCCGGAAACGGAGCGCCGAACTCCGCCCAGAGGTTGACCCGCATCGCCCGATCCAGAACTTCCACGCCGGCTTGCGGAAGTAGCGCCGAACGCGCAATGGATTTGTCCTCCTGGCTCTCGGCGAAGTTCAGCGTGGCAATCTGCACTTGCGGATTCTCTTTGAGAGCCGTTGCTACCGCATCGCGCAATGTCAGCCGCAACGCCGTGGAGTCCTGTGCCCGCGCTCGCGAGACCGCAAGCAGCGGAAGCAGAATAATCAGCAGCAGGTGAGCAACTTCGTGCTTTAGCTTCTGTGGCGCTTTGCCGGGCTTCGCGGCTGGCTTCTCGGTGCAGATCTCGTCGATCAGTGACTTTGGCACGAGGCCCGAGCCCACCAGTTGGCCGCCCGCAGCGGAAACGGCGCAGAGCAATTTCTTTCCCGCCGGGTCAACGAAGGTCACGCCCGACAGATCCACCACCAATCCTTTTCTATAGATGTCGATTGACACGTGCCAGCAACGCTCGAACTCCTCCACCCACGGACCTGAGAGTTTGCCCTCCAGTTTTAGTGTAACCTTCTCACCGATATCGCTTGTCGTGATCCGAAGCATAATGGCAGCTCTCCTCGAGTATCAAACCGAGTGATAACGCAAGGGGTGGGCCAAACTCTGAAGTTTTGCACAGGGTCATAAACCGCTGGGGAGCATTGTGGATATCCCCCAAGTCCCCGCGAATCCCCGAAGCCTGCCGACCCACAATGTGCCGAAATATCGTCACCTGCCGGAATGCGGTCATCGGCACTGGCGGAATTACGGCTTTTAGGTCGCCTTCATTTGCGGCAATTTGTCTTGAAAGCTGGGTTGGAGCCTCGCGCTTACTTCCGGCCCAGGGCTTCCCGAATCTTCTTGCGTAGCGCCGCAGGCGTAAAGGGTTTCTGAATGAATGGTGCATCGTGGCCGAGCATGCCGTGGTGCACGACGGCTTCGTCGGTGTATCCGGACATGTAGACAACCTTAATGTCAGGGCGCAGGGCGATCACTTTCTCGGCCACTAAAGGTCCGGACAGCCCCGGCATCACCACGTCGGTCAGCAGCAGATGGATGGGTCCGCTATGGCTGGTGCAGGTTGAGAGGGCGATCTCCGGACTCTCCGCGTCCAGAACTTCATATCCCACCGACTCCAGCGCCAAGCGAATCAGCGATCGGACCCCTTTCTGGTCCTCCACCAACAGGATCGTTTCCGTTCCCGAGGTTTCATCCCCCTCCTCATTCACAGTGTCCGCCGCCAGACTCTCGTTGACCATGGGAAGGTAAACTTTGAAAGCGCTGCCCCGACCCAGTTCGCTGTAGGCCCAGATACTGCCTCCCGATTGTTTCACAATCCCGTACACGGTCGCCAGCCCCAGGCCCGTTCCCTTGCCCGCTTCCTTGGTGGTAAAGAAGGGTTCGAAGATGTGCGCCTGGGTCTCCGGGGTCATACCCACGCCCGTATCGCTAACTGCCAGCATAACGTGAGGACCGGCCTTCACCGTGGCGTAGTTGCGCGCGAAATCCTCATCGAGTTCCACGTTGCCTGTTTCGATGGTCAGATTCCCCCCGCGAGGCATGGCGTCACGGGCGTTCACGGCCAGATTCATGATGACCTGTTCGATTTGCCCCGGGTCGGCCTTCACCCGCCAGATTAAGGGGTCAAGAACGGTACGCAGCTTCACGTCTTCCCCAATGAGCCTCCTTAACATCTTCTCCAGATTGGAAACCACCATGTTAAGGTCCAGCACCTGGGGCGCCAGCACCTGGCGGCGGCTAAAGGCTAGAAGTTGGCGGGTGAGGGAAACGGCGCGTACCCCGGCATTTTTGATTTCATTAAGGTAGTTGCTCGCCTGGGCGTCGGCGCCAACCTGTTCCAGCAGGAGTTCGGAATACCCGTTAATAATCGTCAGCAGGTTATTGAAATCGTGGGCGACTCCACCTGCCAACCTGCCAATCGCCTCCATCTTCGCCGACTGGCGAACGTGCTCCTCCAAGGTCTTGTGCTCCGTCACATCCTGTTTGGTGGCCACGAAATGGGTGACTCTGCCGCCCTCGTCCCGGATGGGCGTGATGTTCATCTGTTCGGTGTAAAGGCTTCCGTCCTTCCGCCGGTTGACAACTTCCCCACGCCAGTTCTGTCCACTCAGAATGGTCGCCCAAAGCTGTTGGTAAAACGCCAAGTCGTGTTTGCCCGATTTCAGGATTCTGGGATTCTTTCCCATGACCTCGTCACGACGATACCCGGTGATCCGAGTGAAGGCGGGGTTGACATATTCGATGTCACCGGTGGGGTTCGTAATTACGACGCCTTCCGCGGACTGTTCAATGGCCGTTACCAGGCGGATATGCTCAGCTTCCGCCCGCTTACGCTCGGTGATGTCGGAGAGCAACCCATCGGCATACCGCATGCCGTTTTTCTCGTAAGTAGCGAGAGCCCGGTCGTGGATCCATCTCCATTCCCCCCCGCCTTTGCGCTTCGCGCGGACCTCCACGTCAAACGGCCGGCCCTCGCCAAAAAGCGCACGAATACCTTCCGCCACCTTGGGAACGTCGTCGGGATGGAGAGAAGCAAGATAGGGATTCATACCCTCTTGATATACCTCGTCAACGGAAAAGCCGCTGAGCTTCTCGATGTTCTTGCCGATAAAGGTAAAACGGTTTTCGGCATTCAGTGTCCAGACGACGTCGGGGAGATTCGACACGAGCGAGCGGTATTTCTGCTCGCTCTCCCGGAGGGCCTCCTCTGCCCGCTTGAGTTCGGTAATGTCGCGAGTGATACCCCAGATGTGTACCACCATCCCGTTCTCGACAATGGGAATCTCCGTCCTGAGAAAGTTCTTGGGGTTACCGGCCTTATCGAGACCTCGAAACTCCGCGGTCCGAGTCTGCCATCCGCCTTGAATGGCCGATCGAAACGACTCCAACCTTTCCCGATCCGAAGGAGAAACCAAGTCTCGGATACGCGTCCCCACCAGTTCCTCCGGACGGGAGCAGCCATAATTGTGGGCGTGGGCCAGGTTGCACTCCGCCAGGTAACCGTAGCGCAGGAACCGCTCAAAGCCCTCTTCCGCCGGCAGGTCGATGGGAATGGGCTGTTCCAATTCCACACGCCAGACGCCTTCATTGCTATGCGAGATGAAGTTTTTGTAGCGCTCGTCGCTCTGGCGCAACTCCTCCTCCGCCCGTTTGCGCGCGGAGATGTCGCGGGAGATCATCGAAGCACCGACGACCTCGCCGCTCGCGTTCCTGAGAGGAGAAATGGTGACCGACACATCGATGCGCCGGCCGTCTTTCGTGACCCTCACCGTCTCAAAGTGCTCAATCCCAACACCCTGCTTAATCCGATTGAGGAAACCCGTGACCTCCTCCCGCCGGTCCGGCGGGACAAGCAGAAAAATCGATTGCCCTATCACTTCCGCGGCCGTGTAGCCATAAAGCCTCTCCGCGCCGGCGTTCCAACTTTGAATGACACCCTCTGGGCTCTTACTGATGATGCCATCATCGGAAGATTCCACGATGGCGGCGAGGTAGGCACGCGCTTCCTCCGCCCGTTTGTGTTCGGCCCTGGTGCGCAATGCCTGGACGCCATACGCCAAGTCCATGCTCAACTCCGTGAGAAGCTGTATCTCCGCGGAATCAAAGGCATCTACCTCCACGGCGTTAATCGTCAGGGCGCCGACGACGTTATCATTGAGGATGATTGGCAGGGCTATGCTGGATGCATAGCCCCGCTTGAGCTGTTCTTCCCGCCACGGAGCGAGACTGGGTTCGGTCTGAATGCTTCGTGCTACCACGGGTTCTTTCGTGCGGATGGCCGTTCCCGTGGGCCCCCGCCCGCGTTCCGTATCGGCCCAGGTGATGCCCGCTGCCTGGAGGTAGCCTTCCTCGAACCCGGCATGGGCCATGGGGCGTACCGACTTGCCTTCATCGTGTTCGGCAAAACCCACCCAGGCCATTCGGTAGCCACCCTCATGCACCAAGATCCTGCAAACATCTTCCAGCAAATGAGGTTCCTCCGTACCCCGTACCAAGGCCTGGTTGCACTGGCTGATCGTGCGGAGGGCGCGGTTCGCTCGACCCAGTTCCTCTTCCACCCGCTTGCGCGCGGTGATGTCGCGCTCCAGTTCGCGGTTGGCCTGCTCCAATTGCTCCATCTTCGCTTCCAGCTTGCGGACAAGCACCTCGTTGTATTGCTTCAGATAGCCGGATTCCTCTTTGGGGGGCTCTTCCACGGGAAGGCGGGCCGGCACGTTCGCCGCCGGTGGGGCCGGGGGGGCGGGCGGACGTTCGAATTGCTTGGCGACTTCCCGAATTGTCCGCATGAAGACCTCCGGCTCCTCCGGTTTGACGAGGAACCGCTGCGCGCCGAGGCTGAGCGCGAACTCTCGATCGCGCTCATCGGTGTAGGTGGCGGTATAGAAAACAAACGGGATTTGCCGCAGGCGCTCGTCCTCTTTCCATTCATGGCACAGGGCGAACCCGTCCATTACCGGCATCAGGATGTCGCTGATGATCAGGTCCGGCGGGTTCTGCCGCGCCGTGGCCAGCGCCTCGGCTCCATTGACGGCGGTGACGACTTGATACCCGTTGCCACGCAGGAGCACCTGAAGTTGATAGAGGTTCACCTCGTTGTCGTCCACGATGAGGATGGTCATGGTTGGGTCTCTCCGCCTGCGGGCCGGGCTTTCAGATACATTTCGATTTGGCTTCTGAACGTATCGGGGTTAATGGGTTTCTCGATGTAGCCGGTGCAACCCGCCTCCAGAGCTCGCTCCCGGTCACCTACCATGGCATAGGAAGTCACCGCCACAATGGGCACTTCCGTCAGGGCCAAGTTCTGTCGCAACTCTCGCGCCACCGCATAACCATCCATCTGCGGCAACTGGATATCGAGAACAATCAGGGCGAGCTGGATCCGGCCGGCCAGTTCGATCCCCTCGGGCCCGCTTCGGGCTGGGACCACCGTAAAGCCATTCCGTTCCAGCAAGAAAGTGGCAAGGTAGAGGTTCTGTTCGTTGTCTTCGATCAGCAGAATGGTGGGCTTCATGATTTCCTTTCGGGATGGATGGGCAGCACGCACCGGAAGGTGCTGCCTCTGCCCCACTCGCTCTCGACGGTAATCGTGCCGCCCAAGCGCTCGGCCAGCCGCTTGCTGATGGCCAGCCCCAGCCCCGTCCCATCGTGCTGACGCGTCAGTCCGGTGTCAAGCTGGCGGAACGGTTGGAACAACTTGTCCAAATTCTCACGCTTAATGCCCATACCGGTGTCGGCCACCGAAATGCGGACCGCGGAATACGGAATGTGGCGCGTGCCGGGTGTGATTTCCGCAGTCACGGTGACTTCGCCTCGCTCGGTGAACTTGATCGCATTGCTCAACAGGTTCAGCAGGATTTGCTCCACGCGCCGGCGGTCGCTGGTGATCTGGCCCACGCCCGGCGCGATCTGCACGATCGGAGACAACTGTTTCTTGGTCGCCAACGGCGTCACCGTTTGCACGACCTTTTGAATGGAGTCGGGCAGGTCAAACGGCGCGTTGGCAAGCTCGATCTGCCCGGCCTCGATCTTGGAGATGTCCAGCACGTCGTTTATGAGGGCCAGTAAATGTTGCCCGCTTTCTTTGACCATTCCGAGTTGCTTGGTTTGTTCCGCATTCAGCGGCCCCGCCAGACCCTGCAACAGGAGACCGGCAAAACCGATGATCGAGTTGAGCGGCGTACGGAGTTCGTGCGACATGGTGGCCAGGAAGGCGGACTTTGTTCGATCCGCCATTTCGGCGCGGTCCCGGGCCACGGCCAGTTCGGCGGTACGGTCCATAACCCGCCGTTCAAGGCTGGCTTGGATCGCCCGCAACTCTTCCTCCGCCCGCTTGCGTTCGGTGATGTCCGTGCTCACGCCCATCGCGCCGATCGCTTGGCCGCGATCGTCATGTAAAGCGACGGAATTACAGCTCAAGTACACCGGCGTTCCGTCTTTGCGCAAGAAGACATGTTCATAGCCTTTCGAGGCTCCCCCTGCCATCACCCTCTCAATCTCTTGCAACTCCCTGTCCAACCATTCTGGCGGAACCAGGTCGGTAAGATGGCGCCCCAGCAGTTCCTCGGGTTGGTACCCGTAAACGCGTCTGGCAGCGGGACTCATAAAGGTAATCCGGCACCGATTATCGACCGACCAGATGACGTCCTCTGACGTCTCTACCAGCGTGCGATACTTGCTCTCGCTACGACGCAACTCTTCCTCCGCCCGTTTGCGCGCCGTGATGTCCGTGCCGATACTAAGAATCTCAACCACTTGACCCTGGTCATTGAGCACAACCTTGTTGGTCCAGGCAATCCAGACGCGCTCGCCGTTGCGGCGCATGTTCTCATTGACATTTTGCTCAAACGCCGCCGGGTTCGCGCAGATCTCGTCCATCAAGGAAGGCAGGCTTCGGCCGCTGGTCTCGGTTTCCGGGACAAGCGTTCCGATCACGTGCCGGCCGCATATTTCAGCTTCCGTGTAGCCGAAAAAGCGCTGTCCATACTCGTTCAGGAAGATAATCCGCCCGTCGCGGTTCCAGTGCAGGATGATGCTGTTGGCGTATTGCACCAATTCGCGATATTTCCGCTCGCTCTCGCGTAGCGCCTCTTCGGCGCGTCTGCGCTCGGTCACGTCCCGAACAACTGCAATCGCGCCGCAACGACGGCCCTCCCGGTCGAACAGGGGTGACGCCACTTCCCAAAGATGAGCTCCCTGGCCTCCATTCCAGCGCGGCATAAAGGTCTCACCAACAATGATGTCACCCTTCCGCTGGACGTATTTGTAGGTGGCCTCCAGTTCCGGCGCCGGCGGGTCCACCAAATCAATCAGGATCGGCCGCCGCTCGCCGAAGAACGGCTCGGCGTAGGCGTAATCTCCCTGCCCAAGCAACGCCTGCTTCTTCACGCCGGTCAGGAGTTCACAGGCGTGGTTCCAAGCGATGACCCTCTTGTCCTGGTCAATCACAAACGTGGCATCGGGCAGAAACTCGATGATATCCGCGAGCCGTTGCTCGGCCGCCTGACTCGCCGCCTCGGCCTGTTTGTGTTCGGCCTTTGTGCGCAAGGCTTGAATGCCATACGCCAGGTCGCCGCTCAACTCCGTGAGAAGCTGCACCTCCTGGGTATCAAAGGCTTCCGGCTCCTCCGCGTAAATCGTCAGGGCGCCGAGGACCCGGTCCTGCACAAGGATGGGCAGCGCGATGTTGGACGCATATCGCCGCTTGAGCGCTTCTTCCCGCCACGGAGCGAGCTTGGGATCGGTCCGAAAGTCTCGACCTACTGCCGGTCTTCCGGTGCGGATCGCCGTCCCCGTAGCCCCCCGCCCGAGTTCCGTGTCCGCCCAGTTGCAGCTCACGGTTTGGAGGTATCCCTCCTCGAAACCGGCATGGGCCACCGGGCGTATCGACTTAGCTTCATCCCGTTCGGCAAAACCCACCCAGGCCATGCGATAGCCACCCACACCCACCAGAATTTCGCAGGTGTCCTTCAATAGACTCGGCTCTTCCACGGCCCGCACCAACACCTGATTGCACGCGCCGATGGTGCGGAGGGCGCGATTCACCCGTCGCAGTTCCCGCTCCGCCCGCTTGCGCTCGGTGATGTCTTGCACCGTGCCGCGGAACCGTGTGATGTTGCCACTTGCATCACGCAGCGGCTCCCCTCGGCCAATCACCCACCTCGTCGAGCCATCGGGTCGGACCATCTCCAGGTCATACTCGTAAGGACTTCCAGTGGCGACGGCGTTCTCCACCGCCGCCTTCAGTTGCTCCCAACTCTTCGGGGGGTAGATTTGGTGCTGCTCCTGGAATCTGGGCGCCGGCAGCTTCGGGTCCAGCCCCGCGAGGCGATAGACGTTCTCATCCCAAGTGACGGTGTCCGCCCCCACCGTCCACTCCCACATGCCCATCTGGGCCGCCAGCAGCGCTTCTCTCAGCCGGGCTTCCGTCTGGCACAATACCTGCTCCGCCCGCTGGCGTTCGCGGAGTTCCACAATCGCCCTCTCCAGCAAGCGGGACTGCCGCTGCAACACAAAGTAGGCCGCCACCACCGCCGCCACGCCGCTGGCGCCGATGGTCGTCAAATGGGATTGCCACATCGTGACGTGTGGATCGGCAAGCATTTTCAGCCCTTCATAAACCGCCATGCTCCCCATCACCGCAAAGAAGACGAGTGTCAAAGGACGAATGAGGCGCCGGACAGAGGGGTTTCGGCGGCCGGAACGAGCGGTCAGCACTGGAAGGGCAAGGACCGCAAGGATCGCAATAGCGAGGCCTGTGGAGCCAAGGAATGAGACACGGACGGCGTGGGACGCATCCTCCGCAAGGCGGGAAGGAAAAGAGCCGGTTGCTAACGTGCCGGTACGACCCGTAGCGGCGATCGCGAAGCCCGCAGCCACGGGACTTGCCTGCTTCAGCAAACTCTTCCCTAAGGTTTCGCTGCGGAAACAAAGGGCCAGCCAGGGAGCGACCGGGGAAAACACGAAATTACAGGTAATTCCCGCGGGGGTTCTTTCGTCCATGGAAAGACCTCATGCTTTTAACATCTTAGGACGAGAAACAGACCCTTCAGCCCACTCGGACGATGCGGGTGAGTAGCTCAGCAAGCGAATAATCGTATCAGCCGGGTCAGGAGTAGGCGAGGACCGGCGCTTAGAAGGGTGGTTGTCTGGCCGCCACAGAATTCATCTTCCCGTAGCCCATCCCGCCGAACCCCTCCCAGCGGTCAAAGTAACGGTAATAAACTAGCAATTTGCTTATCGATTGTCAAGTACTAGATAGTTAAAGATTTGTATATTGTGCAATCAGCATATTGAGAAGCCGCGATCCGTCTTATTGCAAGCAGCAATCAAGAAGATACCTACACGCCAGGCGGTCGAAGGCGAGCTTCGCCCGCAATTAGACCGGCAGCCGCGCGCTTACTTCCGGCCCAAGACTTCCCGAATTTTCTTGCGTAGGGCCGCGGGGGATAAGGGTTTCTGAATGAACGGCACGTCAGGGCCGAGCACACCGTGGTGCACCACGGCTTCGTCGGTATATCCGGACATATAGACAACCTTAATGTCAGGGCGTAGGGCGATCACTTTCTCGGCCACTAAAGGTCCGGACAGCCCCGGCATCACCACGTCGGTCAGCAGCAGATGGATGGGTCCCCTATGGCTGGCGCAGGTTGAGAGGGCGCTCTCCGGACCCTCCGCGTCCAGAACTTCATATCCCACCGACTCCAGCGCCAAGCGAATCAGCGATCGGACTCCTGTCTGGTCTTCCACCACCAGGATCGTCTCCGTCCCCGAGGCCGCGTCCTCGTCCCCCTTCACCGTGTCCGCCGCCAGGTCCTCGGCCACCGTGGGAAAGTACACTTTGAAAACGGTGCCCTGACCCAGTTCGCTGTAGACCCAGATACTGCCTCCCGATTGTTTGACGATTCCGTATACGGTCGCCAGCCCCAGGCCCGTTCCCTTGCCCTCTTCCTTGGTGGTAAAGAAGGGTTCGAAGATGTGCGCTTTGGTCTCGGGGGCCATGCCCATGCCGGTATCGCTGACTGCCAGCATAACGTGTGGACCGGGCTTCACCGTCACGTGGTTGTGCGCGTAGGCCTCATCCAGTTCCACGTTGCCGGTTTCAAGGGTGAGGTGGCCGCCGGCGGGCATGGCGTCGCGGGCGTTCACGACCAGGTTCATGATGACCTGTTCGATTTGTCCCGGGTCGGCCCTTACCCGCCAGAGTAAGGGATCGAGAGCGGTGCTCAGTATAACGTCTTCCCCAATCAGCCTCCGTAACATCTTCTCCAGACTGGAAACCACCGTGTTGAGGTCGAGCACCTGTGGGGCCAGTACCTGGCGGCGGCTAAAGGCCAACAGTTGGCGGGTGAGAGAGGCGGCGCGCACCCCGGCATTTTTGACCTCGCTAACGTAACCGCTCGCCCGCTCGTCGGCGCCAAACTGTTCCAGCAGGAGCTCGGAATATCCGTTAATGATGGTCAGCAGGTTGTTGAAATCGTGGGCGACTCCGCCTGCCAACCGGCCGATCGCCTCCATCTTGGCCGACTGGCGAACGTGCTCCTCCAGGGCTTTGCGCTCCGTCACATCCTGCTTGGTGGCGATGAAATGGGTGAGTTTGCCATCCTCATCCCGCAACGGGGAGACGTTCATCTGTTCCGTGTAAAGCTTTCCGTCCTTTCGCCGATTGATGAGTTCACCACGCCAGGTTTGTCCACTAAGAATAGTCGCCCAAAGCTGTTGGTAAAACGCCAAGTCGTGTTTGCCCGATTTCACGATCCTGGGATTCCTTCCCATGACCTCGTCGCGAGTGTACCCAGTGATCTGGGTGAAGGCGGGGTTGATATATTCGATGTCACCGTTGGGCCTCGTAATTACGACGCCTTCCGCGGACTGTTCAATGGCCGTTACCAGGCGGATATGCTCAGCCTCCGCCCGCTTGCGCTCGGTGATGTCACGCGCAAAGGCGAAGTTGTATTCCCTTCCGTCAAACTCCACATAGTTCGCCGTTATCTCGACCGGGTAAACCCTCCCATATTTGGTCCGGTGCTGGGTTTCAAGGGTCAGCGACCCGCGCTGTTTGACATTCTCCCAAAACTTGTCCCAGCGTTCTTGCGGAAAGAGCGGATCTATTTCCGGGATAGACAGAGAAAGGAGTTCCTCCCGGGAATACTCTAAGGAACGGCAGGCCGCCTCGTTGACGTAGACAATACGGCCTTGTGGATCCAACCAATGGATAGCGTCCGAGGCATACTCCACGGAACATTGCGCCAGCCGCAGCGCCTGTTCCGCCCGTTTGCGCTCGCTGATATCTTCCACAATTCCGTCGTAGCAAAGCACTGTCCCGTCTTGGCTCCGAATCACTCGGGCGCTCTCCCGAACGAAGATCACCGAGCCATCGTTCCTCGTCCAGCGATCTTCGATGCCCCTGACCTCACCGTCCTTCTCCATTCGCTCGCAGAACAGCCGGCGCGAGTAGCCTGCCTGGAACCCTTCTTCCTGAAGGTTGCGAGCTGCCAGCCCCGCGAAGTCCTCAAACCCCAGCATCCGGACCAAAGCGGGATTCGCCATCAGGATACGGCCTTCGGGCGTGGTGCGATAGATACCAACGGTCGCGTTCTGTACGAGACTCCGGAAGCGCTCTTCGCTGTCGCGCAAAGCCTCCTCCGCCTGCTTGCGCTCGGTGATGTCGGAGAGCAACCCGTCCGCGTACTGGATGCCGTTTTTCTCGTAAGTGGCAAGCGCCCGGTGGTGCACCCATCTCCACCCGTCGTCTTTGCGCCGGATGCGGATCTCCACGTCAAACGGCCGGTTTTCGGCAAAGAGCGCACGAATGCCCTCGGTGACTTTGGGAAGGTCCTCGGGATGGAGGGAGGAGAAAAAGAGTTGAGCGCCCCCTTGATAGATCTCGTCCTGGGAAAAGCCACTGGCCCTTTCGATATTGTCGCTGACAAACACAAAGCGGAGGTTGGCGTCCACAGTCCAAGACACGTCCGGGATGTTCGATACCAGCGAGCGGTATTTCTCTTCGCTCTCACGGAGAGCTTCCTCCGCCTGCTTACGCTCGGTGATGTCGGAGAGCAACCCGTCGGCGTACCGGAGGCCGTTTTTCTCGTAAGTGGCAAGCGCCCGATGGTGCACCCATCTCCACTTTCCGTCCGTGCGCCTGACGCGGACCTCCACGTCAAACGCCCGGCCTTCCGCAAAGAGCGCATCAAAGCCCTCGGTGACTTTGTGAAGGTCGTCGGGATGGAGGGAGGAGAGATAGAGCTGAGCACCCCGTTGATAGACCTCGTCCCGGGAAAAGCCACTGATCTTTTCGATGTTGCTGCTGACGAACACAAAGCGGCGCGTGGCGTCCAACGTCCAGGACACGTCCGGGATGTTGGAGACCAGCGAGCGGTACTTTTCTTCGCTCTCGCGGAGAGCCTCCACCGCTCGCTTGCGCTCGGTGACGTCTTGCATCACCCCGACAGCACCCATCATCTCGCCTTTGGAATCGTGAAGGAGGGCGGTGGAGAGGATTAAGTCGACGGGTGCTCCGTCCTTGCGGCGGCACCGAACCGTTACTCCGTTGATCCCCTGACCGCCGAGGGCGAACGAGCGCAGGACAAGATGCGCTTGGAGTTCGTCCAGAGAGCCGCTGGGCAGAGGCTGGCCCAGAACTTCACTTTCCGCCCAGCCAAAGACCCGCTCTGCCGCGGCGTTCCACGTCGTGACTTTGCCTTCCCGGCCCAGTGCCACGATGGGTTCCGGCGACGCCTCGATCAGGGCGCGCTGCATCTGGTCGCGGGTGAACACTTCGCCCTTCAACTCGCGGTTCTCCGCATACCGTTTAACGAAGGCAGCCAGGGCCAGGAGCATCATGAAACATAGCGCGGCGAGGATGCGAAACCTGTGCAGCCACCAGTCCTCGGCTTGAAAGAGCTCCCATGCGCTCAGGACCGGGATGGTGAGAACCGCCAGCAGGGCCAGGACGGTCGTGGCCTGAAGGCCGAGGGCTCTGCCCTGCGCCAGGGCGGGAGCGGCGGCTTTGAGAGCCCGGGCGCGCAGAGGAATCCAGGCCAGCCAGCAGAAGGCCAAGATGGTCGCACGATCGGTCCAGTGACCCGTGGAGTAGCCTCCGGTGGCGATGGCCGTGTTGGCCGCCAGAGAGGCGGATGCGTACAGGGCGCTCGCACCCAACAGGTGCCAGTACAGCGATTTCCACGGGGGCGGCGAACGAAAGACGAGAAACCCGAGGGTGGCGATCAAAACCAGGTTTTCCCCAAAATAGAGTACGTTGTAACGCAAACTGTAAAGGGTTGAATTCCCCGGCAGGAATTGAAACGGTAAGATCAGGAAGGCGTAAAGAAAGACCCAAACGAAAAGCAGCAGGAGAAGGTTCAGAGTCGTCTGATGACCTCCACGGCTTGGTCTGCCCAACTCGGGCCGCGCCGCCAATGCCATCAGGAACGGCACGACATGCAGAAACAACACGGGGTCGGCAATGGAACTGTCCGGAATCTGTCGATGCCGGATGAGTTCGTAGTCGATCCAAAGCCAACTGTCCAGCGCCCAGAGACCAAATCCCGCGGCGAGAAACGTCCAGAATAGACGCTGGCCAAGGGTTCTCTGTACCGCGTTGATAGAGGCAACACCGGTCGCCAGCACCAAAAGTAAAAAGTAGAGGATGAGCGTAACGGTTGAAAGGGCCTGGCCTGGTTTTGAAACAGAGTAGAGGCCCGCTTGGACCGCTGCGGCCACAACCGCCGCAGCCGGCCACGACCAGAGCGCGGAGCGAACTCTCGACAGGCCCATAAGTTCCTCGGACAGCATACTCGCCCGCATGAACGGCGCGTGGCAAGACAAACGCCGGGAGAATCTCCTCGCCTACCTTCGACCCAGAACTTCACGGATTCTTCTGCGTAGCGCCGCGGGGGAAAAGGGCTTCTGAATGAACGGCACGTCATGGCCGAGCACGCCGTGGTGCACCACGGCATCGTCGGTATACCCGGACATGTAGACGACCTTGATGTCAGGGCGCAAGGCGGTCACCTTCGCGGCCACCAAAGGTCCGGACAGCCCCGGCATCACCACGTCCGTCAACAACAGGTGGATCGGTCCGCTATGGCTGGCACAGATTGCCACGGCGCTCTCCGGATCGTCCGTTTGCAGGACTTTGTAGCCAACCGACTCCAAGGCCACGCGAATCAGCGATCGGACGGATTCCTGGTCTTCCACCACCATGATCGTTTCCGTTCCCGAGGTTGCATCCAGGTTCAAGTCCACAGTTTGCTCCGCCAGACCCTCACTGACCATAGGAAGGTACACTTTGAATACGGTGCCCTGCCCCAGTTCGCTGTAGACCCAGATGCTGCCTCCGGATTGCTTGACAATCCCGTACACGGTCGCGAGCCCCAGGCCCGTTCCCTTGCCCTCTTCCTTGGTGGTAAAGAAAGGTTCGAAGATGTGCGCTTTGGTCTCGGGAGTCATACCTACGCCCGTATCGCTGACTGCCAGCATAACGTGCGGACCGGGCTTCACTGCCACGTGGTTGCGCGCGTAGGCTTCGTCCAGCTCCACGTTGGTCGTTTCAAGGGTGAGGTGGCCCCCGGCGGGCATGGCGTCGCGGGCGTTGACGGCCAGATTCATGATGACCTGTTCGATTTGTCCCGGGTCGGCCTTTACCCGCCACAGTAAGGGATCGAGAGCGGTGCGCAGTTTAATGTCTTCCCCAATCAGCCGCCTTAACATCTTCTCTAGATTAGTAACCACCGCGTTGAGGTCAAGCACCTGTGGGGCCAGCACCTGGCGGCGGCTGAAGGCCAGCAGTTGGCGGGTGAGAGAGGCGGCGCGCACCCCGGCATTTTTGACTTCGTTAAGGTAATTGGCCGCCTGGGCGTCGGCGCCAAGCTGTTCCAGCAGGAGTTCGCAATACCCGTTCATGATCGTCAGCAGGTTGTTGAAATCGTGGGCGACTCCTCCTGCCAACCGGCCGATCGCCTCCATCTTCGCCGACTGGCGAACGTGTTCTTCCAGGGTCCTATGCGCCGTCACATCCTGTTTGTTGGCGATGAAATGGGTGACCCTGCCACTCTCGTCCCGGACGGGAGCGATGTTCATATGCTCAGTGTAGAGGCTTCCGTCCTTTCGTTGGTTGATGAGTTCACCTTGCCAAGCCTGCCCGCTGAGGATGGTCTCCCAGAGCTGCCGATAAAACTCCGGGTCTTGCTTGTCCGATTTCAGTATCCTGGGGTTCTTTCCCATGATCTCGTCGCGAGTATACCCAGAGACCCGAGTGAAAGCCGGGTTGACATATTCGATTTTACCGGTAGGGTCGGTAACCACGACGGCTTCCGCCGACTGTTCAATAGCCGTAACCAGGCGGACATGCTCCGCTTCCGCCCGCTTGCGCTCGGTGATGTCGGAGAGCAACCCGTCGGCATGCCGCACGCCGTTTTTCTCGTAGGTGGCAAGAGCCCGGTGGTGCACCCACCTCCATTCCCCGTCTTTGCGCCGGGCACGAATCTCCACGTCAAATGGCCGGCCCTCGCTAAACAGCGCGCGGAAGCCTTCTGTCACCTTGAGAAAGTCGTCGGGATGAAGGGACGAAAGATAGAGGCGCGCGCCATCCCGATAAACTTCGTCAGGGGAATAGCCACTGACCCTTTCGATGTTGCTGCTGATGAAGACAAAGCGTGAGTCGGCGTCCAATGTCCAGGATACGTCAGGGATGTTCGACACCAGCGAACGGTATTTTTCTTCGCTCTCGCGCAAGGCTTCCTCAGCCCGCTTGCGGTCGGTGATGTCCTGAACCATGGCTACCGCGCACACGGGACGTCCGTGCGAGTCCTGAACCAAGGAGACCGTCAGCAAGCCCCACAGCACACTGCCATCCTTCGCGAGATAGCGCTTTTCGATTTCGTACTTTTCGCTTCTCCCTGCTATAAGCTCACCGTAAAGATGCCAGTCCAAGTCACGATCGTCGGGGTGGGTATATTCGGTAAAAACCATGCGGCTCAGCTCTTCCTCGCTATAGCCGAGCATCTGCTGGAGGATCGGATTTGACTTGAAGGGGTGCCCTTCCATATCCACTATCGCCATGCCAATGCCGGCATTCTCAAAGGTTGCGCGGAAACGCTCCTCGCTCTCGCGCAGTGACGCCTCTGCTCGTTTGCGCTCCGTGATGTCGCGGGCGACGGCCGATACTCCGGTAACATAACCCGTAGCATCCTTAATGGGAGAGAGGGTCAGCAACACTTGAATTCTCGATCCGTCCTTCCGCTGGTTCTCATCCTCGTAATGGTCAATCGCTTCGCCGTGAAAGAGCCTTTCATCGTTGGCCGCTGCGTCGCTTTGACGGTCTCCAGGAATCAAGATAGAAACCTTCTTGCCTTTTACCTCTTTTGCCGCATAACCAAACATACGCTCCGCGCCGGGATTCCATGTGGCGATCATCCCCTCGCGGGTGGTACTGAAAATGGCATGTTCCGTCGAGTTTACGATTTGTGCCAGACGCGAGTTCTCCGCTTCCGCGAGCCTGCGCTTGGAGATATCAACGAGAGTGCCCTCAATGATCGGGGAACCGCCGGCGGTTTGGGTTGTGAGGCTGATGTTGCCAAGCAGCCAAACGGGACTGCCGTCTCGGCGCCGCAGTCGCTGCTCAAAGTTAGTGAGGCTCCCTTTAACCTCTAGCCTCTCGAGGAAGTTGGCGCGATCCTGTTCCGAAAAGTAAAGGTCCCGCACGCGAATATTCCGGACCTCCCGGGGCGACTCGAAGCCGAGAATCTTTGCCATCGCTTGGTTGCAGTCCAAAACGCGTCCGTCCCAAGTGGTAATGAAAACGCCAGCCAAGTTGCGTTCGAAGAGTGTGCGGTACCGCTGTTCCGATTCGCGGAGCGCCGTCTCCGCCTGCCTGCGCTCTTCGCGCAGTCTTTTGTCTACCAGCGCCCTCTGGACTGCGGCGGGGAGCCGCGCCAACCGGTCCTTGAGAACAAAGTCCGCCGCGCCCTGCTTGATGCATTCCACTGCCGCCTCGTCCCCTAAGGAGCCGGTGGTCACGATGAGAGGAATGTCTTTTCCCCAGCTTTTTAGAACTTCCAGGGCATCGAGCGCCGTCCAATTGCGGAGGTTGAAGTCAGCCAGGATCACGTCGTACTCGCCTGTTTCCAGGTGCTTACGGAACGATGGCAACAGGTCTATCACGTCGGACTGGACCTTGTAACCATCACTTTCCAGCAGGGCCAACAGCAGTTTGGCGTCGCGCGGGTTGTCTTCTAACATGAGGACCCGAAGGAGGGGAGCAGGTACGTGCACTCCCTCGGGATGGGTCATATTCGGCATCTACCTTCCTTTTGGTGCAACGGAAATCAGGGGCACTTGGTAGGGCCGAACGGCGTTCGGCCCGGGCCAGCGCCGCGGGCTCCCACGCGCCTGGTTGCGGCGTCGCCGCGGCGCTTCGGTGAAAGTACCCTCAAACGTGAAAAGCGCTCGACGGCGGCGGCTCATTCACCACCAGCCAGAACAATCCCAGTTCCTTCACCGCTCGGCGGAAGGCCGCAAAATCTACCGGTTTCTGGATATAGGCATTGACGCCCAGTCTGTAGCTCTCCACCAAGTCACTTTCTTCGCGCGAGGAGGTAAGCACCACCACCGGAATCGCATGGGTACGCGGGTCGCCCTTCAGCTCGCGCAGAACTTCCAAGCCATCCACCTTAGGAAGTTTCAAGTCCAGGAGAACCAATCGAGGCGGGCGGTCGAAGGTGCGGCTGGAGAATTCACCCCGGCAGAACAGAAAATCGAGCGCTTCTTCCCCATCCCGCGCGATCTGAATGGTGTTGCCGAGGTTCTCCTCACGCAAAGCGTGCATCGTCAGTTTGACGTCGTTGGGGTTGTCTTCGACAAGGAGAATCTGAAAATCATCTTGCGCCATGAGTTACCTCCTGAGTCTTTCCTGCTTGTGTAGCTGGCATCTCTGCCCGCCGAGTTCGGCCCTGCGGACGGTGCGGCGCGCCCAATGGCGGCGTAGCGGCGAGTTTATCCGTCAGTTGACGGGCCCTGTGGCGGCGTAAAGCCGCCGCTACTTTGTGCGCGGCGAAGTCACGTGGCGAGGTAAACTCGCCGCTACATCAAATTGGCCTAGCTCCCTCCGCTCCGGCGGCGGGTTCGTCCGGCGGGTGCAGGGTGAAATAGAATGTCGCGCCTTTATCGAGTTCCGCCTGCGCCCAGACGCGCCCTCCGTGTTTGTGAATGATGCGCTGCACCGTTGCCAGCCCCACGCCGGTACCTTCAAAGTCTTCGCTCCGGTGCAAACGTTGAAACACCCCGAAGAGTTTGCTCGAATACTTCATGCTAAAACCCACGCCGTTGTCGCGCACATAGACGGCACGCGCTCCGTCCTGCTCCGTCACCCCCACCTCAATCACGGCAGGATTCCGCAGGCGAGTGAATTTGACGGCGTTCGCCAGCAGATTGACGAAAACCTGCTTCATCAGCATCGGGTCGCACTCGACGAAAGGCAGGGTGTCGATCTTCCACTCGATCTCGCGACCGGGGTTCGCCCGAACCAAATCGGCACTCACCTGTTCCGCGAGGGAGTCCAATCCCGTCATCACCATGCTGAGTGGCCTTCGCCCTACGCGCGCCAAATTGAGCAGATCATCGATCAACATCCCCATCTGCAACACCGCGTCGCGAATGGTCGCCAGGTACTCCTGGGCGTCGGGCGATAGCTCGGCACGATGTTGTTCAACGAGCAGCTTGGAAAATCCGTCGATGTGGCGAAGGGGCGCGCGCAGATCATGAGAGACGGAATACGTAAAGGCTTCCAGCTCTTTATTCGCAGTCTCAAGTTCGGCCGTGCGGTCCGCCACCCGTTGCTCGAGTAGGTCGTTCGCGGCTTCGAGTTCGGCCGCCGCCCTTTTGGCCTCGGTGATGTCGCGGACGATTTCGAGTACCACGCCTCCTTCCTCATGTCGGATCATGGACAGGCGGCTGTCGCCGGTGATCCAGCGGCCATCGCGCGTGCGATGTTGCAGTTCCCCTTCCCACTGCCCATCCCTTTGCAATACCCGGCGAAATTCTTCCACGCCGCCCGGCAAGGTGGTCTGCAACAAGTCGTGGCAGACGTGGTCAAGCGCTTCGGCCCGAGGATAACCATAGAGCCTCTCAGCGCCACGATTCCAAAAGGTGATCTCGCCGTTAATGTTCCAAACAAAAACCGCGTCATAAGTCTGGTCCAAAAGGGCGGCTTGCTGCCGCTCCGCGGCGGCGATCCGCTCCCGCTCGGTCACATCCCGCAAGATCACGGTGAACAGCTTTTGGCCTGCCACCTCCGCCTGAGAAATGGAGGCTTCAATGGGAAACTCCTCACCGCCAGAGCGAAAACCATGGACCGAACGCGGTTTTCCCATGGTACGCTGCGTGGTGCGGGTCTGCCCAAAGGCACGGATCTGGTTAGCGTGCTCGACTCGAAACCGTTCCGGGATGAAGCGGTCGAGAGGCTGCCCGATGGCCCCGGCGGCCGGACTTTTGAACATTCTCTCCGCGGCGGGATTGAAAAAGGTAATCCGTTGCTGTTCATCGATGGTAATGATCCCGTCCATGGCAGAACTTAGTATTGCCGCCAATTGTTCTTCGCTGGCTTCCAGTTTCTCCTCGGTTTTGTGGCGTTTCGCAATTTGGCGGTGAAGTGCTTCGTACAAAAGGCTGATCACGGAGCCCGACAGTACCAGGCGAATCCACTGCGCGGATTGCACCACCCCCGTGATCCTAAAAGAATGGAGGGGAGCCAGGAAGAAGTAACTTGCTCCTAGCGCTCCCAGAACTGTCGCCACCAGCCCCGGACCTAACCCGCCCACGTAAGCACTGAGCATGACGGGAAACAGAAACAGGATAAGCGCCGGGCTGTCGCCAGTCCGGAACCCGAGCGCGAAGCGCGCGCCCAGCAGCGCCGCCGTAGCTACCACCGCGATCCCATACCCCAGCCACGCGCGCCGTAGTCCGATCGTACCCCTTCCGCCTCGGCTCACAACACCGCCTTTCGACCCCGAAGAAGAACGCCCTTTTTTGCCGATGTCGTGCATTAGCTCCTCGCACTCCGGTCGAGATCGCCAGTCCGGACGGCAGCGGGTTCCTCCGGGGTTCCCAAAGTGAAATAGAAGGTCGCGCCCTTATCGAGTTCAGCCTGCGCCCAGACGCGCCCTCCGTGTTTGTGTACGATGCGCTGCACCGTTGCCAGCCCCACGCCGGTACCTTCAAAGTCTTCGCTCCGGTGCAAACGTTGAAACACCCCAAAGAGTTTGCTCGAATACTTCATGCTAAAACCCACGCCGTTATCGCGGACGTAGACGGCACGCGCTCCGTCCTGCTCCGTCACCCCCACTTCAATCACGGCAGGTTTCCGCCGGCGAGTGAATTTGACGGCGTTCGCCATCAGGTTGACGAAAACCTGCTTCATCAACACCGGGTCGCACTCGACGAAAGGCAGGGTGTCAATCTTCCACTCGATCTCGCGGCCGGGGTTCGCGCCGTTCAGTTCCGTTCGGACCTCTTCCACGAGTGAGTTCAGGCCGGCGGCTTGCACGCTCAACTGCTTTCTTCCCAATCGCGTCAGATTCAGCAGGTCATCAATCAACACGCCCATCTGGCCCACCGAGTCGCGAATGGTCGCGAGGTAATCCTGGGCTTCGGGGGGGAGTCCGGCTTGATACTTGTCCACGAGCAGCTTTGAAAACCCATCCACATGGCGTAACGGCGATCGCAGGTCGTGCGAGACCGAGTAGGTAAAGGCTTCCAGTTCCTTGTTTGCGGCAGCCAGTTCGGTGTTGCGTTTCGCGAGGTCCTGGTTCAGGCTGGTGATCTTATTCTCAACCCCTTTTCGCTCGGAAATATCACGGATGGCGCTGGATACCAGGGTGCCTTCTTCGGTCTCGAGCGGGCTGAGGCTAATTTCCACCGGAAACTCGGTGCCGTCGCTGCGTAAGCCGTACAACTCCAACCCCGCCCCCATTTCCCGAACTCGGGGCTGGGCAAAGAAACCCGTGCGGTGGCCCGGATGCTTGCCCCGGAACCGCTCCGGCACCAGCACCTCAATTGCCCGCCCCAGCAGTTCTTCCCGCCCATAGCCGAATAGTTTCTCTACCTGAGCATTCACCAGAACGATTTTCCCATCGTGATTCACCACCACGACGGCGTCCGGGGCGGCTTCCAGCAGTCCGCGGAACTTCGCGTCCGCCCGCTTGCGCTCCGTGATGTCACGGATGGCGCTGGACACCAGGACACCCTCTTCGGTCTCCAGCGGGCTAAGGCTGATTTCCACCGGAAACTCGGCGCCGCCTTTGCGCAGTCCGTACAACTCCAACCCCGCCCCCATTTCCCGGACTCGGGGCTCGGCAAAGAAACTCGTGCGGTGGCCCGGATGCTTGCCCCGAAACCGCTCCGGCACCAGCATCTCAACCGCCTTCCCCAGTAATTCTTCCCGCCGGTAGCCAAACACCTTTTCCACCTGCGCATTCACATGAACGATTTTCCCCTCCTGATTCACCACCACCATGGCGTCCGGGGCGGCCTCCATGAGCCCTTGGAACCTTGCCTGCGCCCGCTCACGGTCTGCAATCTCGCTGCGCAACAACTCCAGGTTGGGAATCTTGAGCGCGTGGGGCATGAGACGAATCAGAAGGACTGCCGTGATGACTGACGCCAGCGCCGTAATAACTTTGACCGCTCCCGAGAGCCAGTAGGTAGCATGCCAGAGCGTCCAGACTTCCATGGCGTGGGTGAAACCACAGGCGACAATGAAAATGCCAAAACACAAGAATATCCAGTTAAACGGAACGTCGCGCCTCTTCCGGATAAAGTAAAGGAGCGTTAGTGAAATCGATACGTACGAGAGGAAAATCAGGGCGTCCGAAATGAGGTGGAGCCAAAGCAGCCGCCCATTCCACATGTAACAATAACCGTGCGGCATGAACCCGTCAGCAGAGAAAAGCTCCTTCAAAGTATCCATAGCGGGCCTCCTGTACTGCCCGAAGCATCCCTTACCGGTACCGGCCATTACTTGCCGCTCAGTGGGCGTACCTGGAATCGCGATACACGTGGCGACCCCTAACCCGTCGATGCCGGCGGAAGGGCAAGCTTCATAACGACTCGTGGGTGCAACAATTCCCGGTTCGGTGGCCCCGTTCGAGGGTCGCGGTGACAAACCTGGGGTTTCTAGTAGTAGCCATCCGACACAGCCGTGCAAAACCGCCAATTTCAGCTAACTTGGCGTTGGGGTTTAATAAGAGTGAAGAGTAGTTACACCATGAGCCGCGGGCGGTCATAAGGACTCCCTAGCTCTCGGCAGAAGGCCAAGCGATATGTACCCCTGAACTGCCCATACCCGACAAAGACAAAAAGCACGTGGTCTTGAGGTGCCCCAAACGGGCCGAGGTTCGTGAGAGACGAGTCCCGGCTGTAAACCTGAAGTAACTAACCAAGAATGGACGTGCTCGATTCCTGCCCTTAAAGTCTGCCCAGTGTCAAATTTTGCGACACCTGTGTCGCTATTGTCAATCATATAACCCTTAAGTTACTAATTCGTCTATGGCATTTCTTTCGGGGTTACTACCCTAGGGGCTCGGGTATTGAGGCGAAACAACGGTGGTGACACGGGCGGAGAATTCCTCGCGGCAGGCCCCGTGGAGTACCCATTTTGGCTATCTCCAAACACTGGCAGGATGCCAGTGCCACGGAGCTGGACCCAAGTCCACTGTGCCACGCCTCAGCGGCAGCATCCGGGCCAGTGGAAAAGCTTATTCGCGCTATAAAAACAATTCATTTAACAGACACGGGGAGGGTCGGCGATAATTAATTTCGAGTCGTCTGTGGGCCTGTCTTTTGGGGGCAAGGGACGGGAGTCGATCTCATTGACTTAGCTACCCCTTAGCGACAAACGCAGTTCAACCCGCCGGTGAATTCCCCCGCGGGATTTTCTTGCCTCCGGCGCATCCGCCGATAGCGTTGTCAACCCCATGAGGTCATCAGCCTTTAGTCTTCAGTAGTCGGTAGAAACCCCGTGCCCGGGAGGGCTCTTACTGACAATTGATGACTATAACTGACGACTGTTTAATAAGATGAGCGACGGACCTACATTTCGAGGGCTACCGGAACCGCAAGGTCTTTACGACCCGCGCCACGAGCATGACGCTTGCGGGATCGGCTTTGTGGCCAACATCTCGGGCGAGAAGTCCCATGACATCGTCATGAAGGGGATCGAAATCCTGATCAACCTCACGCACCGCGGGGCATGCGGGTGCGATCCCCGAACCGGCGACGGCGCCGGCGTGTTGATCCAGATCCCCCATGCCTTCTTTGAGGCCGAATGTTCCCGCTTGGGCTTTCCGCTGCCCTCGCCGGGAGAATACGGCGTGGGCATGGTTTTTCTGCCCGTAGAGCCGCACGAGCGCATGTCGTGTGAAGCCATCCTGGAAGAAATCGTACGTGACGAGGGCCTGACCGTGCTGGGTTGGCGCGATACGCCGGTGAATGCCAACACGATTGGGCGCTTGGCGCGCAGTACCCAACCGTACATCGAGCAAGTATTCGTCAAGCGGGCGTACGGCATGGACGAAGCGGCGCTGGAACGCAAGCTCTACGTCATCCGCAAGCGCGCGGAGAAGGAAGTGGAGCAGACGAATCTGCGGGAGAAAGGCTTCTTCTACGTTCCCTCGCTGTCCTGCCGGACGATCGTTTACAAAGGCCTTCTCCTGGCGCCCCAGATCGCCAACTTCTACCTGGAGCTGTCGAATTCCGAAGTGCGGAGTGGCCTTTGCCTGGTCCACCAGCGCTTTTCCACCAACACTTTCCCCACCTGGCATCTTGCCCATCCCTACCGCTACATCTGCCACAACGGCGAAATCAACACCTTGCGCGGAAATGTGAACTGGATGCATGCGCGCACTTCCGTGCTGGCCTCGCCGCTCTTCGGCGACGACATGAAGAAGCTTGAGCCCATCATCGCGCCGGGCGGAAGCGACTCGGCAAATCTCGACAATGCTGTCGAGCTCCTGCTTCTCGCGGGCCGCAGCCTTCCCCATGTCATGGAGATGCTCATTCCCCAGGCCTGGCTGAACGATCCCACCATGCCCGGTGACGTCAAGGCGTTTTACGAATATCACGCCTCCCTGATGGAGCCTTGGGACGGCCCGGCCGCGGTGGCCTTTACCGACGGCCGCATGATCGGCGCCAAGCTGGACCGCAACGGATTGCGGCCCGGGCGGTTTGTGGTGACGAATCGCGGCTTGGTCATCATGGCCTCCGAGGCCGGAGTATTGCCGGTCGATCCCGCCGAGGTGCGCTTCAAAGGCCGTCTGGAGCCCGGGCGCATGTTGCTGGTGGATACCGAAAAGGGGCGCATCATCCCCGACGAGGAAATCAAGAGGCAATTGGCGGCGCGCCAGCCCTATGCGAAATGGCTGAAGGAAAACCAGGTTACGCTGAAGGATTTGGCGGACCCGACGCGCGTGCACACCCACGACAGTTCCACCATCCTGATGCGGCAGCGCGCCTTCGGTTATACCGACGAAGACCTGAAGACCGTCATGCTGCCGATGGCCACCCACGGGGAGGAGCCGGTGGGGTCGATGGGGACCGACACACCCCTCGCCTGCCTTTCCGACAAGCCGCAACTGCTTTTCAACTATTTCAAGCAGATGTTCGCGCAGGTCACCAACCCCGCCATCGATCCCATTCGCGAAGACCTGGTGATGTCGCTCTACGATTACATCGGGCGCGAAGGCAACATCCTGGACGAGACGCCGCAACTCTGCCACACGCTCAAGAAGCGGCATCCCATCGTGACCAACTGGAACCTGGAGAAGCTTCGCCGCGTGAGCTGGGGAGACTTCCTGGCCACCACGCTGCCCATGCTTTTCCGCGTGGATGGAGGCGAGAAGCGGCTGGAGGAGGCGGTTGAAAGCCTGTGCCGCCGCGCCTCACTGGCGATCAAATCCGGCTATACCCTGTTGATTCTCTCCGACCGCGGAGTGGACGAAGAATATGCGCCTATTCCCACGCTTCTGGCGCTTTCCGCCGTGCACAATCATCTGGTCCGGGAAAAGACTCGGAATCAAGTCGCGCTGATCGTCGAGACGGGCGAACCGCGCGAAGTCATGCACTTTGCTCTGCTGGTGGGTTACGGGGCCAGCGCCATCAATCCCTATCTCGCCATCGAGACGCTGGAGGATTTGCACCTCAAGGGTTATTTCCCCAAGGAATACACCTTTCAAAAGGTGCTGAAGAATTACATTAAAGCCGTTGACAAGGGTCTGCTGAAGGTCCTTTCTAAAATGGGGATTTCCACTCTTCAGAGTTATTGCGGCGCGCAGATCTTTGAGGCCATTGGATTGAACAAATCGGTGGTGGAACGCTACTTCACCGGCACGTCGTCGCGAATCGAAGGCGTCGGCCTGGAAGTGCTGGCGCGCGAAGCCCTGATGAGGCACAAGTTTGCCATGCAGCCCGCGGCGGAATCGGACACGGAACTTGAAATCGGCGGCAGCTATCAATACCGCGAGCGCGGCGAACGCCACATCCTGAACCCGCTCACCATCAGCAAGCTTCAGCACGCAGTGAGGAATTCGAGCTTCCCGACCTATCAGGAATATGCCCGCATTGCCAACGAGCAGAGCAGGAACCTCTATACGCTGCGCGGACTGCTGGACCTTCATCCCGCCGGTCCGCCCGTGCCCCTTGACGACGTGGAACCGGCAGCGGAGATTGTGAAGCGCTTTGCTACCGGCGCCATGTCTTTCGGGTCCATTAGTAAGGAGGCCCACGAAACGCTGGCCATCGCCATGAATCGCATCGGCGGGCGCTCGAACACCGGCGAGGGCGGCGAAGATGAAGCGCGGTTCCAACGTGACGCCAACGGCGATTGGCGGCGTAGCGCCATCAAGCAGGTAGCATCCGCCCGTTTCGGCGTCACCACCAACTATCTGGTAAACGCCGACGATCTTCAGATCAAAATCGCGCAGGGCGCCAAGCCCGGCGAAGGCGGACAACTTCCGGGCCACAAGGTGGACGAGGTCATAGCCCGCGTGCGTCACTCCATTCCCGGCGTGGGACTGATTTCGCCGCCGCCGCACCACGATATTTACTCCATCGAGGATCTGGCGCAGCTCATCTTCGACCTTAAGAATGTGAATCCGCAGGCGCGAATTTCGGTCAAGCTGGTGGCCGAATCGGGCGTGGGGACGGTGGCGGCGGGCGTGGCGAAGGCTCATGCCGACGTCATTCTGATCAGCGGCTACGACGGCGGCACCGGCGCGTCACCCATCTCATCGATTCGCCACGCGGGAATCCCCTGGGAATTCGGCCTCTCCGAAACGCAGCAGACTTTGGTGATGAACGACCTGCGCAGCCGCGTGCGCCTTCAGGTGGATGGAAAGCTTCAGACCGGCCGCGACGTGGCTATTGCCGCTTTACTCGGCGCGGAGGAATTCGGGTTCGCCACCCTGCCGCTGATTTCCCTGGGCTGCATCATGATGCGCAAGTGCCATCTGAACACTTGTCCCGTGGGTGTGGCCACTCAGGACCCGGTGCTGCGCAAGAAATTCCGTGGGCAGCCCGAACACGTCATCAATTTCCTTTTCTATATCGCCGAAGACCTGCGGCAGATCATGGCCCAGCTCGGCTTCCACAAACTGGATGAAATGGTGGGCCGTGTCGATTGCCTGACGCAACGCCACGACGTTGACCATTGGAAAGCCAGCGGCTTGGATCTTTCCGCCGTGCTTTACAACCCTCATGTGCCCGCACGCGTCGGGCGGCACTGCACCATCAAGCAGGAGCACGGCCTGGAGAAATCCCTCGACTACCAGTTGATTGACCATTCGCGCGCAGCCTTGGAGCGCGGCGAAAAGGTCGCGATCAGCCTGCCGATTCGCAACACCCATCGCACGGTGGGAGCGATGTTAAGCGGCGAGATTGCCCGCCGTTATGGGGAGAAAGGCTTGCCGGATGACACCATTCGGGCCCAATTCACAGGCTCGGCGGGGCAAAGCTTCGGCGCGTTCCTGGCCAAAGGCGTCACGCTGACTCTCGAGGGTGAGGCCAATGATTACGTCGGCAAGGGACTCTCCGGCGGCAGGCTGATCGTCTACCCGCCGCGGAATTCCATGTTTCAGCCCGAAGAGAACATCCTGGTGGGCAATGTGGTCTTGTATGGCGCCACGAGCGGCGAAGTCTTTTTCAATGGAATGGCGGGTGAACGCTTTGCCGTGCGGAATTCCGGCGCCACTGCCGTGGTGGAAACAGTAGGCGACCACGGCTGCGAGTATATGACCCGGGGAACCGTGGTCGTGCTGGGCAAAACCGGCCGCAATTTTGCCGCAGGCATGACCGGCGGCATTGCCTTCGTCCTCGATGAGACGGGCGAATTCGTGCGCGTGCGCTGTAATCGCTCGAGCGTGGACCTGGACCCCGTCGTCGATTCCGAGGACATCGACCTCATCCAAAACCTGGTTACCCGCCATGCGGAACTGACCGAGAGCCCCCGCGCCAAGTGGATTCTCGACAACTGGGACACGATGCTTCCCAAGTTCATCAAGGTTTTCCCGCATGAATTTAAGCGCGTGCTGGGCGTTAAGCGCACACCGGTCAATTTGGAATCCGGAGTCCGGAATCCGGAACCTCCGAGTCCGGCGCCTTCCCCAAAGGAGGTACTACGTGGGTAATCAGCTTACTGTAGCGCCTCGTACCCTCCGTGTCCTCTGTGGCCAGAAAAGACTTAACACAGAGATCGCTGAGCCTCTTCGTGACCTCTGTGTGAAATCCTTCAAAGCACAAAGGGCACAGAGGGAGCTCAGCACGGATTCTCCTCAGCGCGCGCGCGGTCGTCAATCGACAATCGGCAATGGGGTGCTGCGTGGGTAAAGCTACCGGATTCATGGAAGCTACACGCGAAGTGCCTACGCGCCGGCCCGTGGAAGTGCGCGTGAACGATTACCGGGAGGTTTATCAGGACTTCCCCGAGCAAAAGCTGCGCACGCAGGCCGCGCGCTGCATGGATTGCAGCGTTCCCTTCTGCCACACCGGCTGCCCCCTGAACAACATCATTCCCGATTGGAACGACCTGGTTTATCGCGACCGCTGGAAGGAGGCCGTCCGCACGCTGCACGCTACCAACAACTTTCCGGAATTTACGGGCCGCATCTGCCCCGCCCCGTGCGAGGCCGCGTGCGTGCTCGGCATCAATGAGCCGCCCGTCACTATCAAGAACATCGAAAAGACCATTATCGAGCACGCCTTCAAGGAAGGATGGATTCGGCCCGAACCACCTGTGGTCCGTACCGGCAAACGCGTGGCCGTGGTGGGCTCGGGGCCATCGGGACTCGCCGCCGCGCAACAGTTGAACCGTGCGGGACATTCGGTGACCTTGTTCGAAAAGAATGATCGCATCGGCGGCCTGCTGCGGTACGGAATCCCGGATTTCAAGATGGAGAAGACCGTCCTCGACCGGCGACTGGACCAGATGCTTCAGGAAGGCGTGGTCTTTCAAACCGGTGCGCACGTCGGAAAGAATGTGCCGGCGGAAGATTTGCTCCGCGAGTTTGACGCCCTGCTGCTGACCGGCGGCGCGGAAAGTCCTCGCAATCTTCCCGTGCCGGGGCGCGAGTTGAAGGGGATTCACTTCGCCATGGAGTATCTGCCTCAGCAGAACCGCCGCATTGCCGGCGACGTTGTGGAAGGGCAGATTCTTGCCACGGCCAAGCGCGTCGTCATCATCGGTGGTGGCGATACGGGAGCGGATTGCTTAGGAACCGCGCATCGGCAAAAGGCGGCGTCCGTCCATCAATTTGAGATTATGCCCCAGCCGCCCCTGGAACGGTCGCCCAATACTCCCTGGCCGCTCTGGCCGCTCCAGTTGCGAACCGAGAGCGCGCACGAGGAAGGCGGAATTCGCGATTGGGCCGTTGCCACCGTGCGTTTTACCGGCGACGAAAGCGGCCACGTGAAACAGTTGCACGCCATCCGCGTGGGCCCGCCACCGAAATTCGAACCCATGCCCGGAACCGAGTTCACGATCGACACGGATCTCGTACTGATTGCCATGGGCTTTCTAGGGCCCATGAAAAATGGAATGCTCGAAGCCCTCGGCGTGAAGCTCGACGCGCGCAGCAATGTGGAGACAGACGCAAATTATATGTCCTCAGTCCCCGGAGTCTTCGCCGCCGGAGATATGCGCCGCGGCCAGTCGCTGGTGGTCTGGGCCATCACCGAGGGCCGCCGCGCCGCGCGCGGCGTCGATAAGTTCCTCATGGGCGAAACACACCTCAGGTAGCAAGCGCGCCCCCTACACAGGCTGCGGAAAAATCATCCAATACTGTCATCCTGAGCGCAGCGAAGGACCCCGGTAGTTCGTGGCGGTTTGAGCATAAAGCAAACTACGGGGGTTCTTCGCCCAAAAAGCGGGCTCAGAATGACAGCGCCTATGAGTTTTGCCGTAACCTGTTTATCCGGCCGCAAGAGCAAGTCAAAACGCAAAGCGCAAAAGTCAAAATGCAAAATTGAAAACCTGCCGACTCGCCGACCCACCGGGTCCGCGCCCGCCCGCGACACCAATTCCTTTGATAGTGGAAACAGGTAATTCCGTCTTGACTATATCGAATTCCGCGCGGCGTCTGCCCCAAGGTTCGTCGCAATGAGGTCCCGAATGGCCTGCAAATCATCGAAGGACGAGATTACGCGCTTAGGCAAGAACTGAGCAGCCTGTGACGAGAAGAAGAACAGAAAGAACCGCTTCGTCTCCGCGACCCTGTTGATGGCGGACCACTTCAGTGTGACGTCGAATGCTGGGCTACTACTATGTATCCCATGAGAATCCAGCGTGAAGGTGTGTATGCCCCCAACGGTCCGATTCCTGCGACGGGAAAGCCACAGATTCAGTGCGGTGATGGCGGGCGTGAACGCAAAACACCAAGGCACGACAATTAGCAGAAGGTTCGTTGCCGTTTTTACCCACAGCGCCAGAGCGGTCACCACGATGCCGACAACCGGAAAGACCGACGAGACTGCCAGCAGCAGAGGCGATCTGCGGATAACGGCGAGGGTGGCCCAATACTGATCGCCAAAAGAAGGTTGGAACTCAAAGGTCACACGGCTTCCTGCAGGCCCAAGTAGGGAATTCCCGTTTTGCTCCCAACAGCCCCACACTATACACCCCTCGAGGGGGGTCCAGCACCCTCCTATTTTTGGCTTGGTCCAGGGGCTTGCTGGCTGGCACCACCCGTGTAAGCACAAACGTGATAACATCTTTTGGAGCGGAATTATGCCAGCTACTAAAACCAAGTACGTCCGCAAAGCCGACGCTCCCAGTGAAAACGAGTACCGTGGCAAGCGGACACGCACGGGAAACACCTTTGCTTTTCGCTTTGATCGCGCTCTCTTCAAAAGCCATCCCGAGTTTGCCGGAGAGGTCAAGGCCCACGTGATCGCGCCCGGCCAGATGCTGGTATCTGCTGCCGAGCCGGTCACCAAACGCCACGATCCGGTTATGCAATCGTTCCCTGCCTTCCTCGCGAACGATATTGCCAAGGCGCCTGAAACAATCAAGCCGATGAGCCCCGAGATGGCGCGCCGCATTGACCGCTTGGTTGAGGGAGTTCAGCGAGACGCACGCCGAAAAAGAGCTGTTCAGCTTCGCGGAATTCTGGAGCATGAGGAAGCGGCTGAGTTGCAGAAGAACACCGCTGCCCTGCGCGAGAGCCGGCGATCATCAAGCTTTTAAGGAAATTTGAGAGCGGTGAACGACAGAAGGACCAGTGAAACGGTGCCCAAGGATCTCGTTGGGCTGACCGGAAACAACAGCCTTAAGCAACTATGGAAGCCGGCGGCCGCACGGAAGGCATAAGATCCGGTTTTTGCCCTCGACACGCGTGGTACACTCTGCCGCAGGATGGTAGTGTGGCCTTGGCCCTCATCTATTACATCGAACAACACCCCCACTACTCGCCAAAACCCGCGAGCAGCGCCATTTCCTTTTCGGTGGAATATAAGAACAAATCGCTTTCTAATCGCGATGGAGACCGCTATGTCGTCTTATCTGAAGACTTGGATTTCTACAATCTTCCTTACCCTAGCAGCTTCGGTTTGGCTGACGTCTGCGGCAAATGCCCAAAACATCGTGGTGGACGCCGCGCCGTCGCACGTGGTGAACGCGTTCAGCCCCTTCCGCTCCCTGGGCGCGGGTGTTGACCGTTTGGGGACGCGAAGCACGGACCATCTGCTGACCGATCCGATCCTCAAGGAGGTTCTTGGCGCGGGATGGCAGGCTGTGACTTACCGCCAGAACACGGAGCTACACGTCGAGGCCTGGCACTGGAATCCCAACGGCACGTGGAGCAACGCGGAAAAGAAAGAGGGATATTTTACCGGCAGCGCCGAGCCCACCGATCAAATGATTCGCCATTCGTGGGCTTACCCGCTCCCCCATCGCGGTTTTAGTCAGGGCGATGGCAACGGCTGGTCGCGGCTCACCGATGGCGATCTCAATAGCTATTGGAAGAGCAATCCGTACTTGACCAAGCCCTTTACCGGTGAAGACGACGCACTGCACCCGCAATGGGTCATGATCGATTTGGGCAGGAAGCTGGATGTGAATGCCATCCGCATTGCCTGGGCTGACCCCTACGCCAAGCGTTACACGGTTCAGTTCTGGACGGGCGAGAAGGAACCCTTCTATGAGGGGACAACGGAGGGCACGTTGCAAACCTTCCCCCTGGGGACGGTGGAGGACGGCAAGGGCGGAACGCCCACGCTGAAGTTGGTGTCCTGGATGATTCCCGTGCGCTACCTTCGCATCTGGATGACCGAATCTTCGAATACCTGTGACACGCACGGCTCGGCGGACCAGCGCAATTGCGTGGGATACGCCATCAAGGAGTTGTACGTTGGGACCCTGGCGCCCGATGGCCAGTTCACCGACCTCGTTGAGCACTTACCCAGCCGCATGCAGACCGTTACGTGGCCGTCGTCCGTTGACCCATGGCACGCTGCCCCCGACCTGGACGAGGCGTTGGGCGATCAGGTGGGTTTCGACTTCTTTTTCCACAGCGGCGTGACGCGTGGACTGCCGGCGTTCGTGCCCATCGCCATGTTGTACTCCACACCCGACGATGCGGCGGCCGAAATCGCCTATCTCTATAAACGGCAATATCCGATCGCCTATATTGAAATGGGAGAAGAGGCGGACGGGCAGCACATGCTTCCCGAGGATTATGGCGCGCTGTACCTGCAATTCGCCACGGCGATTCATAAGCTCGTTCCCAACGCTCGGCTGGGCGGGCCGGCGTTCGAGGGCACGCTCGACGACGTGGAAGTCTGGCCGGACTCCCAGGGTCGCGTGTCGTGGCTGGGCCGCTTTCTTGATTATCTCAAGGTGCATGGCCGGATGAACGATTTCACGTTCTTTTCCTTTGAGCACTACCCGTTTGACGCCTGCAACAACCCTTGGAGCGACCTCTACCGGGAGCCGTCCATCGTCAGCCACATCATTCAGGTCTGGAAAGACGATGGCTTGCCCGCGAATACGCCCTTCTTCATGACCGAGGGCAACATGTCGTCGCGTTCCGGAGAGAAGTTCGTCGATATCATGGGTGGGCTATGGCTGGCCGATTATGTCGGATCGATGATGAGCGGCGGCGCGGGTGGCACCTTTTTCTTCCATGATATGCCGGGGTCTTTGGGACCCGGTTGCGGCGCGGGATCGTTCGGCTTCTTAAACCTGGATCGGGATTACCAAGTCAAGGAATACTTCTCCCAGTATTTCGCCTCGCAGATGATCTCGAAGGAATGGGTACAGCCGGTTGACGCCATCCATCGACTCTATCGTGTAGCAAGCGATGTGCAGGATCCGGCGGGAAATCTCCTGGTCACAGCCTATGCGGTGGAGCGGCCCGATGGGCAATGGTCGGTGATGCTCATCAACAAGGACCAGTACAACGACCACGCCATGAAGGTGGTTTTTTCCGACCCCGAAGCGAAACGCGTTCGATACTTTGCGGGTAATGTCGATCGGATCGTTTTCGGAGATGCCGAATATCACTGGCATCCCGATGGCGTAAAGGGCTTTGCGAGCCCTGATGGACCGCCCTCGAAATCGACCGCAACAGGTGGCCCCGACGCGCTCTACCAGCTTCCGAAGGCGTCCATCATCGTGCTGCGCGGAAGGATTGGGAACTAGCCGGCCGGCCCGTGGCTCACTTCGATGGCACCGCGTGCTCTTTAACGTACTTTTCGATCCGTGGGTCCAGATCGGCGCCGGAAGCGCCGGGGGGAATGTAGTGGAACGCTTCGGCGAACTCAACGCCATATTGCGCGCCCAACTCGCGATCGTGCCCAAGCAGGAATTCCTTAATGTAATTGCGGTCGGCAGTAGCGTCGTCGTCCCCCAGCAGCGGTAGAGACTGACGGCGCTTCGCCAATTCCGCCCGCAGACGCGATCCGTAGTGGCCGCCCGGCCCTTTCGCCTGGTTGGCCCGGATGGCGTCGATTTTCTTGTCGATCTGCTTGCTGATATCGACGACGCGCGTGATCTCCGGTCGCCGGGCGAAGTAATACTTGTCCTGAACTTCCTTGGGCGCCAGACCTGCCGCGAATTGCTCGGGGTAATCGTGGTCCCGGCCGGCCATCCAGCACGCTGCCTCCACGGCCTTGGCCACAGTGTAATGGTCGGGATTCTCTTCGTCGTGCGCCCACGGATCCCAGCAAACGACGGTGTCGGCCTTCACCACCCGGATGATAAAAATGAGGCGGCAGATCACCTCGTTCAGCGAAACATCGGCCATGCGGTGGTTGTTGTAGTTCAGGTCGAAGTGCTTCTGGCAACCCAGCACCCGCGCCACTTCCGCGGTGTCGCGTTCGTTGCCGAGCACGTTGTCGCCAATCGTACCGGGTGTGCCCAACCCTGGGGCATCGCCCATGTCATCGTTGGTGGCGCGAACCAGGTAGCCCGTATACCCTTCTTCAATCAGCTTGGCTACAGTGCCCGAGGACTCCAGGGGTATATCGTCGGAATGGGCCTGGATGGCGAGCAGAACCTTTCCTTTGTGCGGTTGGCCGGAGAGGGACCGCTCCAGAAAAACTCCGCTCGCTGTTCCCGGCCACGGTGGCTGGGATTCAGCGAACTGTGCCAAGGCACTTCCGGCGATCAAGCTGTAAAGGAAATCGCGTCGCAGCATGGCGTGGATTATACCCCACCCGGGCGCCCGATCACAGTTCAGTCGAACGGCCTGTCGAACGGCCATACGCATCTTGGACAAACCACGGTTAAGCACCATTGGTCACTTTTATGCGGCGATCAGAAAGCGGGAAGCGACAAAATGACTTCCGAAGGCCAATAGGGCGCGGGCGCGGTCAAAAAGTCTCTCATGGGTGCAACACGCGTTCGAGAACAGCCGCCAACGAACCCCGCCTGCCGCTAAGCCCACCTTCAAGGCAGAGCGCAGAGCTTAAATCGCAAAAAATGGAAACCTACAGAATGCCGGACCGATTCTTTCATGCTTCGCGCATCGCACGTCAGCCGGCACCGCCAAAATCAGGAAATTTCCTCCAGGGCTTGACTCACGACCGCACTCCGAGGACAATCCCTTGCGGCCGGATCTTCGTAACGCCGTTGTGACATGACAACGAACTTCTTCCAACCCATCCCTTTCGAAACACACGGCCAGAGGACCAACATGATTAGCCGAATGGTTCTATTGTTCCTGTTGTGCCTAACCTTGACTCCGTTTTTCGCTGGTTCTGGAGTCTCATCTCCTGCACAGGGGGCGCCTATGGTTAAGAAAGAGCCTTTTGGAACCATGCCCGACGGAAAAGCCGTCGAGCTTTACACCCTTACCAACACCCACGGCATTGAAATCCGTGTAATGACCTATGGCGGGATCGTCGTCTCCGTCAAAACTCCCGATAGGAGCGGGCACTTTGCCGACATAACGCTCGGGTTCGATACGCTTGCCGGCTACCTTGCCAAGAATCCGTTTTTCGGGGCATTGGTTGGGCGCTATGGCAATCGCATCGGCAATGCCAAGTTCACGCTCGATGGCAAGGAATACACGCTGGCGAAGAACGATGGCCCCAACTCCCTGCACGGCGGCTTGAAGGGGTTTGACAAGGTTTTGTGGCAGGGGCAGTCCTTTCAGAAGGGCGCTGAAGTGGGCGTGATCCTGAAATATACCAGCGCTGATGGCGAAGAGGGCTATCCCGGGACTCTCCACATAACCGTCACCTACACGCTGAACGACAAGAACGAATTCAGCATCGACTACCGCGCCACCACCGACAAGGCTACGCCCATCAACCTCACCAACCACACCTACTTCAACCTGGGGGGCGAGGGGAGCGGAAGTGTTCTCGGCGAAGAGCTAACGCTCAGCGCCGATCACTTCACGCCGGTCGATGCCACGCTGATCCCCACAGGAAAAATTGCGAGCGTGACGGGAACGCCACTTGATTTCACCAAACCCACCGGCATCGGTTCCCGAATCAATGACAAGTATGAACAATTGGTTTTGGGGAAGGGCTACGACCACAATTTCGTGATTAACCGGCACGGCCCGGGGTTGACGCTCGCGGCACGCGTTTATGATCCTTCCACCGGGCGAGTGCTGGAAGTAGACACCACGCAGCCCGGAGTACAGTTCTATACCGGCAACTTCCTCGACGGCGTCCACGGCAAGCACGGCCACATCTACAACAAGCGCGATGCCCTGTGCCTCGAAACCCAGCATTATCCCGATTCGCCCAATAAGCCGAATTTCCCGTCCGCGATCTTGAAACCCGGCCAGACGTACCACGAGACCACGGTTTGGAAATTCTCCACGCGGTAGGCTGTGGCAGAGCCGGACCGCGAATTGCGCTCGGAGTCGGGTGGGGATTTTGCGCTGGCTGATCCGGTGTTCTTCAAGAACCTTTGGTTCCCCCCGAACAATTCAGCGTTTCAGCAGCGGGGGAGTCGCCGCCCACAATGACCCAAAGGAGAGACTTTCATTTGCCGGGACCCTTGCCGGAGTCTTTGGCTGCAACTTTGGCAGGGTCTTCAGCAGGTGCGCTGTCGACGTACTGCACGAGAATTGATATTCGCCGGTTGGAAGGATCCTCAGGGGAGTCGACCTTACGGAGGTGCTGGTCGGCGTAACCCCGGATATGGGTCACCTGGTCCGCGCGCAAACCGTTCTCCTGCATTAGCCGTCGGGCGGCGTTAGCGCGGTCTGCGGAAAGCTCCCAGTTTCCGTATTCACCTCCATTTCGTACCAAAGACTTGGAATCAGTATGTCCCTCAATCGAGATTCTGTTTGGGACGCCGCCTAATTCCTTTGCCAGCGCAATCAGCGTTTCCTTGCCGCTGTCGTTCAGCGTCGGGCTGCCACTGTCGAAAAAGGTAGCTTCAGCCGATTCAAGAAGCTCGATGCGCAGTCCTTCCGAGGTAACAGTCATCTCGATCTGGCTCTTCACCTTGTTGAAGTCTTCGATCCGGTGGATGGCGCCCTGAAGGTCCTCCTTTAGTTTTGCCATGTTGTTTTTGGATAAGGTCAGGCTATCGATGGGGCTGTGTCCCTCGCTCTCGCCCGGGCCCTTCCCATTGCCGCCTGTTAGCTTGCTGGTTCCGGAGGGATCTCTAAAATACCCTCCCACAGCCTGCTGGATTTGCTTACTACTATTCATAAGCCAAAGGACGATGAAGAGGGACATCATCGCGGTAACAAAGTCCGCATAGGCAACCTTCCATGCGCCTCCGTGGTGGCCGCCGTGGCCACCTTTCTTCTTGATAACAATAATGGGTCGAACTGGTGCCATAACGATTTGCGACCTTGAATTTAGGAGACTGTTTCTTACGCTGCGGCCTGTTTCGGTGAAGCCGCCTCACCCTTGTTGCGGCAGAAGCTCTCAAGCTCCTGGAACGCCGGGCGCACGTGACCGGGAATTGCCCGCCGCGCGACCTCCACTGCCATAATCGGCGCCGTACCTTTTATGAACGAAGCCATCGCCACGCGGAGCACGTACAGGAACGCATGTTCGTCGTCCGCGGCTTTGGCCATGTTGGCAGCCAGCGGTCCCACCAAACCGTAACAGAGCAGAATGCCCAAAAATGTTCCCACCAACGCCGCGGCAACCTTACGTCCGATCTCTTCCGGCGGACCGCCCAACGCGCCCATGGTGATCACCACACCCAGCACTGCGGCCACGATCCCAAGTCCCGGAAGTGAGTCTGCCACGGTACTGAGGGCCGACACCGGCTGCGTGGACTCGTAGTGATGAACGTCCATATCCAGCTCCACCATCTGGTCAAGTTCAAATGCCTCCACGGCGTTGCTCGCTACCAGGCGCATGGTGTCGCAAACAAAACATAAGAGATGATGGTCCTTAAGAAAGTCGGGGTACTTCGAGAAAATGGTGCTTTTTTCCGGCTCATCCGTGTCGCTCTCGAGTGCCACCAGTCCATCCCGGCGGGCGCGGCTGAAGAGTTCGTACATCATTTTCAGCGAGTCGGCATACATGGCCTTGGTAAATTTAGACCTCTTGATAACTCCCGGCAGACCGGCGGCGATGCTCTTGAGGATGTAGAGGGGATTGGAAATCAGGAGCGTTCCCAATCCCGCACCGGCGATGATAATCAGTTCGGCCGGCTGCACGAGTACCTTGAGGTTTCCGTGCTCCATCATGTAGCCAGCCAGCACGGCCCCGAACACCACCACAATTCCGATGATCGCAAACACTTAGATTATCTCTCCTCGCCTACGGCGTTTCCGGCGCACCCAGCACGACGGCGAAGTTGCCTCCGTGGGCAACCGCCTCCTTCAGCGCGTTCCCTGCTCGTTCCAACGGTGGGACAAGGGACTCTCCAGGCCGGATTACGGTCCCGCCCACCGACACTGTGACCGATAATGGGTCGCCCCACCACGTAACCTCCGACGATTGGGCGAGCTGCTTCAGGCGCTCGGCCGTGGACAACAGGTCGCCGTTGCCGCAGTTCGCCACGACGGCCAAGAATTGGTCGTCCGACCAGCGACCCACGAAGTCCAGCGAGTCCAGACCGTTGCGCAGCGTGTGCGCGACGACATTCAGAATCGTTTCGGCTGCTTCCAAGCCGTGAGTGGCCGTCACGGTGTCCAGTTGGTCCACTTGAACGTACAGCAGGCCAAAGGGAATGAGGTGTTCCGCGGCGAATTTGAGGAGGCCATCGAGGTGTGCTTCCGTGAAAAGATGATCGGGGAGTTGGGTGACCGCATCCAACCCGTGGCCAACCGCCAAATCACACTCCGGACGCCGGCGTTTGGATAGGCAGCGCCTCTCCACAAAACTTTCCACCGCGCCGACCACGTGGCCGTGAGCGTCCCGAATCGGAACGGCCCGTATGCTGACGGGAACGGCGTACCCCGACTTGTGATGGAGGTAAACCCTCGATTCACGGGGCTTCCCGTCCCGCATCGCGGCGACCAGCGGGCAGGCGTGCTCGCAGAAGGCTACCTTTTTCTCATGAAATTTGATCAAAAGGATTTCGCCACAAAAATGGCCGAGCACATCCTGGCGCAAATAGCCGGTCATTCTTTCCGCGCCATCATTCCAGAAACAAATTTTCCGGTCCAGATCCACCATGCACACACCGGTCTGCAGGCTTTCCAGCGCGGCACGCAAGATTTCCGCGTTTCGAGTATCCAACATCCACGAAGTCCTCTATTAAGCTTATCGGCGGAAATGGCTTGCGCTTGAGGAAGTCTGCGGTGCGAGACATGGAGGTAAGGGCCGGCGCCTCGGCGGTAACACGGGTGGGAGAAGGTATGAAAAGATCCCGGGACAAGCAAAAGCATCTCGCGCAGAGCCGCAAAGACGCAGAGGCCGAAAAGAAAGCAAAGGAGTTAGTTGTTGTGAGTCTCTGCGTCTCAGCGTCTCTGCGCGAGTTTGTCGATTTTTTCACGCCTTCGGACGTCTACAAGCGCTGAGATAACGCCCAGAGGTGTCTGCGAGCCCGGAAAGCGGGCACCGTCATTTCATTACTGTCCAATTAGCGAGTAATCGTGGCATTAACTGGGGCTTCGCCGCTTGCTCTGCGAGAAGGCTCCGAAGGTGTGAAAAATTGCCATCTCCACCACTGAGGCACTGAGACACGGAGGGAAACGCCATTTCCTTTCTAGCCTCTGCGCCTCAGTGCCTCAGTGGTGAAACGGTGTTCGACGATTTCTTCACAACTTCTCCGCCTTTTCCTCGAGTTTCGACATTTCTAGCGAGGTTTCCGATCAGGCCGGGTCCAAGAACATCCCACCGTGGGCCAGAGAAGCGGTTCGGCGACAAACCGTCAAGGTGATCGCGAGTTGCGGGAAGACCAAACAATGACGGGGTGGCGCACATTGATTTTGATGTATGTCCCTTAGGGCCTTTGGCCCGCGAAACCTCTTGAAAAACAGTGTCGGCACGCAGGGAGAAATGGATTAGCTTATCTCCTTTTTTTTCAGCGTAAGACATTTCCGCGTCAAGTGTTTTTCGACCCTGCGCCACCCGTGAAATTATAGAGCCGTTGTAAGCAAACGATGTCTGAGCCACCCCGCGATAGGCTTATGGGCCGGCTACGCCGCTTGCTTGGGCGCTCGCCAAGAGTGAACCGCCTTTGCTCGCCAGGTTTGACCAACCCCAAGAAAGAGACGTTCGTCTCATGAGTACGGCGATGCAGTCCTCCCAACAGGCCTTTCCTTTAACGCGAACCGGTGCTTTGGTGCGTCGTTGTCTCTCACCGCGCGGAATAAAATCGCGGATTCCGGAACGACTACGCCAGTCTGGGAAACGCCACAGGGTTCATGGTTTCCGCTGAAGCGCACGGTTTAGCTGTTGGCGATAGGTTTTCAAGGCGCTGCGTCCCGAGGGCGTGATCTTCAGCGACGTGGCTGGCAATTTGCCGCGGAAGTATTTCTTCACGAGCAGGTACCCGGCCTCCTCCAGTTTGGCAATGTGGCCGGAGAGATTTCCCTTAGTCAGCCCAGAGACCTTCTCCAAGAACCGGAACTCCGCCTCTTCCACTTCCGCCAGGACCGTTAGGATTACCAGCCGGGCCGGTTCGTGCACCAGGCGGTCCAGGGTTAACAAGTCTTCCAGGTCCGCCCTCATGCGGCCTCCTTCAGGGCGCGCATTTTCCGGCGGAGCTTCAGAAACTCCATGTGCTCAACGAAGCCCACCAGCACCATCACCAGCGCGACGACCGCAGCCAGCTCCATAAACCCACGAACAATTACGGCTCTCGGGGCTCTCTCCAGGGGGCTTCCACTGAGCAAGATGGCGGAGAGTGCGAACAGGGCTACCCCAACGATGAATTCATAGGGAGCGCGAAGGTACTGCCAGACGATGAACGGCATCGCCACCAAAAGCCCAACGTAAACCAGGCTTCCGGGCACGAGCCACCACGAAAAACTCCTTACCAAGCTGTAAACCACGAAGCCGGTTGCAGTCAGGCTGATAAGTGCCATGACCCCGGTGAGCAAGGCCTGAAGTGGGCCCTCCCACACCCTCCTCCGCTGCGTCACGCGGCCACTGAACTGGTAGTAGTGTCCCCGCAGCCACTCTTTGGAGAAAACCCAGGCAAACGGCGCGGCGCCCAGCAGAAGCCGGCCGAACATGCCGACTCGAATATGGTGCAGCAGGTAGACAGACAGGAATAGCAGTCCACCGCCGAGCACGTGACCCAAGCCGACCGCGTCGCGAGAGAATTTCGCGTATGCCCGCGCGACTCTTTCAAGCTCCGATAGCCCCTGGAGGGATCGTTGAAAGTCTTTGCTAATAGTCTCGGTCATTACTCCTACTCCTTTCGTGGAGATAATTACACCTCAAACGATATCACTTGACACGGACCCGTCTGTATTACAGACCAGTCCGTGTCAAGTAAAATCGTAAAGCCGCGGGTGGCGCATACATCGCTGTTTATGCATGCGACCCGGGCCGTCGCCCGGCGACCCGGAGTTGCGGGGGTTCAACGCAGGCGATCCATCGCCAAAATGGAACAATCCTCCAGACCGGTATCGATGCAGTCTGCCGCAAGCGGGAAGTGGCGCATACATCAACTTCAATGTATGCGCCACCCATCATCGTTTGGTCTGCCCGCAACTCGCACTCAGTTTGTCGCCTTACCGCAGATATGATCGACGCGTCCTATTTGACAGTCGAGCCTTGATGAGCAAGGTAGCGCGGACCTGCTTCCCAAGGTCCGCGGCTTTTCGTTGTGATGGCCGGAAGAACCGCGGACCTACAAAACAGGTCCGCGCTACACGTCGTGGAACAATCCACTTGGTCGTAAAACGCCCTTGCCACCCAATTGTTTCGGGCCGGGGCCCATTTACCAAGGTATCGACGATGTGGTGTGAGGGATTCCGAAGCGCGGGGGACTGCCGGCCGGGGCGCCTTGCCGGGCGTGGTTTGCGCCACCGGAAATGTGGAAACTCTAGGAAAAGGCTCCGAAGCTGTGAAAGAATCGACCAAAGAACAAAACAACTCACGCAAAGACGCCAAGACGCAAAGAGCCGCCAAGCAAACAAAGGAGTTCTTCTTTGCGCTTCTCTGCGACTTTGCGTCTTTGCGTGAGATTGTTTATTTTTTCACACGTTCTCCACCTTTTCGCAGGGCAAGCGGCGGAGCCGCAGGCCGATGCCCGACGGGGAGCCTCTTATTTGGACGGGACTGAGATAACCGCACCTGCGGAAGGGTTGGGGGAGGAACGCCGCTTCGGCAAAGTTGTGATATGGTATGCCCATTATGAATACCAAAAATGTCTTTTCACGTCGTTCTTTTCTTGGTGCTATGGCGGCGGCTCCGCTTGCGGCTGCCGCTGTACCCTTAAAACAAATTCCGGTGGGACTGGAACTCTACTCGGTTCGCGACGAGCTGGAGAAGGATTTGATGGGAACCGTTCGGGGTGTGGCGAAGATCGGCTATCAATGTGTGGAGTTCTACTCGCCTTACTACGATTGGACCACCGACTACGCCCGGCAGGTGCGCGCGGAATTGGATGAACTCGGCATCCATTGCTACTCGACTCACAACGACTTGCATTCCTTTACGCCGGAGGGAGTGGGCAAGGCAATTGAGTTGAACAAAATCCTTGGGACTCGCTACATCGTGCTGGCTCATCCCGGCGAGGTAAGCGGACTGGATGGCTATAAGCATGTGGCGGAAACCGTGAACAAGGCCAACGAAACCATGAAAGGCCAGGGTCTGCACGCCGGCTATCACAATCACGATGCCGAATGGCGGCCCATCGATGGACAGAAACCCATCGAGGTGCTGAGAGCGGCATTCGATAAGAGCGTTATGCTGCAACTGGACGTGGGAACCTGCTTGGCAGCCGGCAGCGATCCGGTAGCCTGGATCAATCACAACCCCGGCCGTATCCACTCGATCCATGTCAAGGATTGGTCTCCCCAGAAGGAATACAAGGTGCTGACCGGCGAAGGAATTGCCCCCTGGAAGAAGATTTTCGCTGCCGCCGAGAAGGTAGGGGGAATTGAGTACTACCTGATCGAGCAGGAAGGCAGCGATTACCCGGAGATGGAAACTGTCGAGCGGTGCCTGGCAGCGTTTCGAAAGCTGCATAGCTGAGCGGGAATTGCCGATTGTCGATTGTCGATTGCAGATCGCAATGTGAAAAGCGTAGCGCGGACCTGTCTTGTAGGTCCGCGCTACAGTCCTGCTTCGTAGGAGGCAAAAATGAAGTCGTTGTCAAAAGAAGTGCGTCGGCTCCGTGGACGGGTGCTCTTCGGGGCGATTCTAGCTTTTTCCTCGCTCCTCCTCGGCGCGCTCCCCGCGGCGGCGCAAACCGACCTGACAGGCTTCTGGGTTTTGCGCGTACCCACGGGGGACGGCAACTTCCGGGAGACGTTCCTTGACTTGAAACAGTCCGGCGAGAAAGTTACCGGCAGGATTTTGCGGAACGGCCGCGAAACGCCGATCACCGACGGAACCATCACCGACGGCAAACTCCACCTGGTGGTGACCACGCATTTTCAGAGCACGGAACGCACGATGACGTACGATGGCACGCTGGAGGGCGACAAGATTTCCATGCGCGTGGAGTTTCCCGGGCGCGATCCCGTCACAGGCGTAGCCGAGCACAGCACGCCGGAAGCGGCGCTTCCTCCCAAGCGGCTGCCTTTGCCGACGCTCCATGACGTTCCCGACAACGGCCTCGCGCGCACGCCTCCTATGGGCTGGAATAGTTGGAATAAGTTTGCCGGCAAGGTGACTGACGCCGACGTACGGGGCATGGCCGACGCCATGGTGACATCGGGCATGAAGGATGCAGGCTACCTATACGTCAACATTGACGACACCTGGGAGGCCGGCCGGGACGCGCAAGGGAATATCACCACCAATCGCAAATTCTCCGATATGAAGGCTCTGGCCGATTACGTTCATTCCAAGGGGCTGAAGATCGGGATTTACTCGGGACCCGGCCCCAAGACCTGCGCGGGGTACGAAGGCAGCTACGGACACGAACAGCAGGACGCGAGCACTTACGCCGCCTGGGGCTTTGATTATCTCAAGTACGATTGGTGCAGCGCGGGCGAAATCTACAAGCCCGAGGATATGCAGGCCGTCTACCAGAAGATGGGTGATGCCCTGCAGAAGACCGGCCGGCCTATCGTTTTCAGTCTCTGCCAGTATGGGATCGCCGATGTTTGGAAGTGGGGGCCGAAAGTCGGGGGGAACCTCTGGCGAACTACCGGCGACATCAGTGATCGTTGGAAGAGCATGGAGGAAATCGGATTCAAGCAATTCGCCATCGCTTCCTATATCGGGCCGGGCCACTGGAACGATCCCGACATGCTGGAAATCGGCAACGGCGGGATGACGGCGGACGAATACCGCACCCACATGAGCCTGTGGTCGCTGCTGGCCGCGCCCCTGCTGGCGGGCAACGATCTGCGCACCATGACGGATGAAACCAAGTCAATTTTGATGAACAAGGAAGTCATCGGCATCGATCAGGACCCGGAGGCCAAGCCCGTGAAAAAAATCTCCGAGCAAGGCGCAAGGGTCATCGCGGCGCGTCCTCTTAGGGATGAGGCTTGGGCCGTGGGGCTGTTCAACCGCGGAGACGCCGCGGCAAAGATGAGCGTCGCGTGGTCGGACCTGGGGCTTCACGGTGAGTTGAGCGTCCGCGATCTGTGGGCGCACAAGGACCTGGGGGAAGTTGCGGATCAGTTCTCCGCGGATGTGCCTGCGCATGGGGTTGTGTTGATTACGGTAAAGCGGCAACTATGAGGCACGGGAGCACGGGAGCACGGGACAAGGGACACGGGCTACGCCACACGAAACTTCAATCCATGAAGGTCAGTCATTCGATATAAGCTGGGTCGAGAATCTTTTCTGGCTCCTGTATATCGCGCGTCCCGGGTGCCGTGTCCCGTGCTCCCGTATCCCGTGCCCCTAGCTCCTTGAGGAGTTAAAGGTGAAACGAAAATCAAAAGCAGGCATCGCTTTCCTTTTCGATCTTGACGGCACGCTGATCGACAGCGTGTACCAGCACGTGCTCGCTTGGCGCGAAGCGTTGGAGGAGGCAGGCATCAAGCTTTCCGTCTGGCGCATCCACCGTAGGATCGGAATGAGCGGGGGACTGTTTATGCACGCGCTGTTCCGCGAGACCGGCCGCCGTGTATCTCGCGAAGAAGCGGCGAAATTGGTGCGGTCGCACAAGGAAGCGTACCTTCGTCAGGCGAAGCAGGTTCGTGCGCTTCCTGGAGCGCGGGAGTTGTTGAATTCTCTGTCCCGGTCCGGAGTTCCCTGGGCCATCGCCACCAGCGGTCGGATGGAAACCGCACACAGCGCATTTGAGGCTCTGGGGTTGAAGGACAGCGCTCCCGTCATTACCAGGGATCAAGTGTCCCACGCCAAGCCTGATCCGGATCTTTTCCTCGCTGCCGCCGAGCGACTTGGCGTGGCCATTACAGATTCCGTAGTGGTGGGGGATAGCGTGTGGGATCTGCTCGCCGCGCGGCGCTGCCGGGCCTTGGGAGTGGGTTTGCTCTCCGGCGGTTACGGCCAGGATGAACTGGAGCTTGCGGGGGCTTACCGGGTTTACGAAGACCCCGCCGACCTGTTGCAGCATCTCGACGAAGTCGGCGTGCGGTCGCAGGACTAGAACGAAAACTTCAGCGCCAACTGAATTCCTCGCGGACCTCCGCCCCCTATAAAGGGATTGCCTTCTCCGACGTCGCCCGTAGCTGTCGTGGGCAGAAAACCCTGGCACGCGCCCGTGTTGGGATTGATGCCATTGGTGTCGCATGCCGCAAAGAACGTCGGCAAGAAGGGATTGGTGAAATTAGGGTGATTGACGATGTTGAAGAAATCCGCGCGGAACTGCATTTTCAGCCGTTCGTTGATCGCGGTGTCCTTATAAAGTGCAAGGTCCCATTGCTTGAACGGAGGGCCCCAGAGGGAATTGCGTCCCTCGGTTCCGGTATGCTGCGTTCCCGGAATGCACGTGCCGTTCGAGAAAGTGCACGGGACCTTGAAGGCGGAGAGGTTAATAACGTCATTGGGAAGGCTGGTCCCCGCGTAGGGATTTCCAATAACGTCGGGACGGGGAAAATACTCGCCCGTGCCATCGTAGTCGCCGCTGTAATTGAAGTTCAGTTGGAACGGTTGCCCGGTCTGCAAGGTCAGGACGCTGTCGATCGCCCAGCCCTTCCCGAGCTTGGACCAGGATCCGGCGCCCTTGGGCGACGGCAGCTTGTAATCGGCCATCCACGTAAGACGATGGCGCACGTCGAAGTTGGAGTTGCCACGTTCCAGATCGGGGCGGTAGCTGTTGTTGGGCTGGGAGGCGTTGGGCTCAAAGTCGGTGCCGTCACTGGCGTTGTCAATCGAATGTGAGTAATTGTAATTCAGCGTGGATTCCAGACCATGAAAACTGCGAATCCGAAGCTGCGTCTGGAGCGAGTTGTAATTCGAGTTTGCCGAGGTCTCCAAATAGTTGATGTAGCCAAAGTCCGGGTAGGGGTAGTTAGCCACACAACTGATTCCAACTTGACAAGTGAGCTGTTGCTGGTTGATGTCACGGAAGCGGAACAGATGATGGCCCGCCGACCCTACGTAGCCAATCTGAAACACGACAGCCTTGCCCACCTGCTGCTGGACGTTGAGGTTGTAGTTAAACATGTAAGGTGTGCGGAGGTGCTGGTCCACCGCGAACAAGTTTGACGAGGCCCCAAACGCACTGAAAACGGGCTGTCCGGAGACAATCTGGGTCGCCACGGTATCGCTCGAGAGAATAGGTTTGGGTCCGATATCGTTGTAGGCTGACCCGGGGGTAGCCGCGTCATACGGCACCTGGCCGAGAAAGAAGTCCTGCGAGAATACGTCGTAGAATTGACCAAAGCCGGCGCGGACCACCGTGTTGCCTTTGCCATTGAGGTCGTAAGCCACGCTGGCGCGCGGCGAGAAATTCTTGTAGTCCGGCTGGTAGAGACTGGTAAGACCCTGCGTGCCCACCTGCCGCAGTCCGTTAGCCGGGTCGAAGTTGGAAAGCAGGTTGTTGTCCTCCGCGATCACTCCGAAGTAATCCCAGCGCAGCCCATAATTGAGGGTCAAACGCTGAGTCGCGCGGAAGCTGTCCTGTACATAACCCGCGTGCGAGTTCTGATAGGTATTGCGGTTGGTATCGCCTTGCAGGATGCTGCCGCCGCCCGTGGGCATGCCCTGCAGGAAATCCGTCAAGCTCAGAAATGACAGGCTGCCGCGGAAACCTTCGTCGAAGAACTGATAGACCGTGGTGCGGCGGAACTCGTACCCGATCTTCACCGAGTGCTTGTTGAGTTTCCAGGAGAAATTATCAATGAATTGCCAATTCGCGTCCGTGCGGCCCCGTGGATCCGAGGCCGTGGCGCCGATGCCCGTGAATCCCGTGATGCTGATTTTGGGCAAACCGTAATCCTGGGAGCCGACGCCCGTCACCAGCCCGATAGAGGCGGGGTTAAAGCTGTGGTCCTGGGGAATGAAGGTCTCGTAAAACCGGTTATAACCGAAGCGGACTTCGTTGACCTTAGTGAGTGAGACCGTCGTGAGATATGACACGGACAAGAGATTTACGTTGGTAGGCGTAACGGTATTGTAGCCCGGCAGGTCGCCGGTGCCACCCAGGCCCAGGGGAAAGCTCTGATTGCTCGTGGAATAGTAGTATCGCGCCGTCAGCAAGTTCTTCTCATTGATGTTGTAGTCCGCCTTGGCGATGACGCTGTTCACGCTGTTGAAGATGTTCGCGGTGGCGGAAACATTGTTGACGGTGGCGCAGGAGTCGGGCGTCGCGGAGTTGGCCGCCGGCCAGGGGCTGCGCTGCAACAGTGCGGCGATAACGGGATTGACGCTTAGCCCCTGCCCTGCCAGAGTACTCTCCGCCTGGGCAATATTACCCGCCGACGGGACGCAAGCGGTGCTGTTCAAGCCTCCCGTCTCGCGCTGGCCTTCGTAGTCGCCGAAGAAAAATGCCTTGTCTTTAACAATGGGTCCACCCAACGAGCCGCCAAACTGGTTGTTGTGGAAGGCGGTCTTGGGAGTAGGGGCGGTGTTGAAGAAATTGCGCGCGTCCAGGGCATCGTTGCGGAAATAATCCGCCGCCGTGCCGTGAATCTGGTTGGTTCCGGACTTGGTAACGATGTTGATCACTCCGCCGGCGTTGCGGCCATATTCAGGCGCAAAGTTTGAGAGCACGGCCAACTCGGCAACCGCATCCACCGGCAGGATCGTTGCCGGGGTGCCAAAGACTCCCGCCTGGTTGATAGCAGGGTCGTTCCGATAGCCGTCGTTCATGTCGGTGCCGTCGAGAAGGAAATTGTTGGAGCGGCCGCGGGCGCCATTCACGGAGAATTCTCCGAACGAGCCGGGAGAATCGGTGATCTGGTCGGGACCGCCACTCACGCCGGGTTGCAGGTAGATCAGTTTGGTGTAGTCCCGGCCATTCACGGGAAGATTCGACACCTGGCTCGATTGCACGGTTCCACCCAAAGTGTCTTCCGTCGTGGTGACCATGGGAACCGTGGCTTCCACTTCCACGCGGGAGGAGATTTTCCCCGGTTCCAGGGTCACGTCCACTCGGTGTTCGCTTGCCACGGTGACTTCGACGCCACCCACGGTCATGGAGTCAAACCCTTCCTTGCTGACCGTCACGGCGTATTGTCCAATTGGAAGTTCGGGAACATTGTAGGTTCCCGCATCGCCGCTGGTGGTCGTGCGAGTCTGGCCGGTTCCCTGGTTTTTGATGACGATCTCTGCGCCCGGAATGGCCGCTCCGGTGGGATCGATAACCGTCCCCAGAATTGTGCCGCGAAAGGTCTGGGCATGGGCCAAACCTGAAACCAGCAGAAGGGCGAGACAACAGAATCCCAACCTGAGACCATTTCTATCACGCCAGTGCATGAGTTCCTCCCAAGGGTTCTTAAAACGCGTACAAACTTCCGCGCCGGGAATTAGGCCGGCGTTCCTCCGCGTAGTCGTGTACGAAAGCGCTGAGGTTGAGCTAGTCGCCCACGCGGCCTTAGAAAATACAAAGATGCTCGGGACTCGGTAGTGTGCTAATTTCAACGTAGCGCCGCCCTTTAGGGCGGCACATGCCGGGCTCAAGCCCGGCGCTACAGCCGAAATTAGGACACTACCCAGGACTCCGGTCGGCTTCGACGCGGGCGGAGACAAGCAGACTTGCTCGGGATTGGGGGAGAGTGTGCGCCTGCATTCCTCTCCCACGCGGCATTATACTGATGCCCCAGGCATCAATCGTTATAAATAAAACGATTCGTGGTTATAAACTTTTCTTATGCAGTCTTCGCGCCATAAGCCATAGCGTGAGCGGCAGTTAGCTAACGTTTCTCTGCGCCGCAGGGTTCCGCCAAAGTCCGAGGCAGCAGGGCGTCCCCGCAGGTACCAGCGCCTGCGGCTCTGGAACACGACCTATAAGGGGCCGAAAGTCATTCGCCACGGGCCAAACCCGTGGACTGGAGTTTCTCCGTTGCCACTGAGGTTTCCCACCGGATCGGGCCCACGAACATCCCACCGTGGGCCGGCAACCTGATTGAATACAGCACCCGATGCTCCCGCCAAAGTATTGCAAGCTTTTGCCCCAACCGGCACTCCGCTAGGAGCCTGTCGGAGATAGATTTTGCTGTATGTAGAATCAATAACTTAGCGACATTACAATGCTTGTAAGTCGTTGATTCTTCGTCAAAGAACTTCTATCTCCGACAGGCTCCTAGCAACTGGGATAACGACCATCTCAAGCAGCGTTACGATGTTTCTCGTCGCGAACACGAAATGAAAAACTGAGATAAAACGCAATCTTGCCCTCAAAACCTACACCGCTGAAGGTTATTATAGAAAGGCGCCTTTTGGTATAATAACGCACGTGCTGGCAGGGCCTTATTATACTGGACTACAATAAGCCGCTTGGGATGGAGCGCTTGTCATGCGAGCAGGCCAAACCATAAAGCAAGTGACTGGATATTCGGCTTTCATACCCTCCCCCCTCCCTCCCGCCCCACCGATCAGGATGGACAATGAACTGGTCAGGTTGCTATCGGACGCTGACAGAGAACTGGGCCGGTTGGATGGAGTGGCTTCCGTCCTGCCGAACCCGAACCTCTTCGTGGCCATGTACGTTCGCCAAGAAGCCGTTCTCAGCTCGCAGATTGAGGGGACTCAAAGTACACTCGAAGACCTGCTGCAATTTGAAGCTGATGTTGAAGGCTATCGGGTTCCGAAGGACATCGAAGAAGTCGTCAATTACGTCCGGGCTATGAATTATGGCTTGGAAAGGCTCAAGGAGTTGCCGCTGAGCCTCCGGCTCATCCGGGAAATCCACGCGGAACTTCTGAAGGGGGTTCGTGGCGGGCACAGAACTCCCGGCGAGTTTCGCACCAGCCAGAACTGGATCGGCCCAGAGAATTGCACCCTCACTACAGCTACGTTTGTGCCACCACCGCCACACGAGATGCACCAAGCGCTGGATAACCTGGAGAAATTTCTTCACGATACCGTGTCGTTTCCCGCGCTGATCCACTGCGGCTTGGCGCACGCTCAATTCGAAACCGTCCATCCATTCCTGGATGGCAACGGGCGCGTGGGCAGGCTGCTGATCACGTTCCTGCTCTGCCAGCGGGGGGTCCTGCAATGGCCGTTGCTTTATCTCAGCCACTATTTGAAGGGACGCCGCGCAGAGTACTACGACCGCTTGATGGCCATACGGAACGATGGTGACTGGGAAGGATGGTTGAAGTTCTTTTTGCGCGGAGTCCAGGACGTGAGTCGTCAGGCAACAGATAAATCACGGGCTATCATTAACTTGAGAGATCTCCATCGTCAGAATCTCAGCCGTATTACCTTGGGCATTAATCTATTGGATTATCTCTTCGAGCAACCTATCGTGACAGTGCGCATGGTCGAGAAACATCTACAGTGTTCATTTGCGACCGCCAACAAGTTAGTGGGGTGCTTCGAGCGCCTGGGACTCTTGAAGCAGCTTTTGCCCTGGAAGTCCCGGAACCGATCGTTCTTGTACGACTCCTACATGACATTGTTCGAGGAGGCTAGACAGCCCTCACTACAACAGGCAGACACCGCCCAAACTACGGTCGCTGAGGCGGCCGGGCCTAGCTTAGGTAAGGACAGCAAGTGACCCTTACGGCGAGGTTGCCCGGGAGAACGGTGTCAGGTACCCTCGACGGCACGCGGTAGGAAGAAAACATCTTCGGGAGACAGACACCAAGAAACGGGTGTCCGATGCGACGGCCACACAATAAGCCGGCACTGATTCTAGAGGGCTTCCGCCTATTTTCATTGCAGCGGGCACAAAGCACCCAAAGAAAAGCGCGGAGCGCGGAAATCTGCGCGAGCGAGACCGGGAAAAAGTAGAATCTCCAGACGTCGGCGGGAACGCCGCTGCCGCGGGGATGTGGACGAATCGTTAGGCTCCCTTTCAGCCAAAGCTGGGGACGTTGTCGTCGGCCCCGATTCCCCAAGCCACTCTGAAGCTCCGGGCACCGGCGAGAAATCGATCAACGGGTGTAGAATGCAGACCTCCCAGAGTTTGCTATGCAGAAAAACCACTCTGGCCGTATTGAGAATTGCCCAAAACCACTTCGGAGAGACATTTCGTGCGCAAATCTGCGTTATGGATGATGCTACCTTTTGCGTTCTTGCTCCTTCGGCCCGCGTTGGCTGGGGGCGCCCCACACTATCTCCTGCCCGTTCCCGCTTCCGTCGAGTTCCGTTCGGGGCGTCTGCCCCTTGATGGGCAACTTCGAATTTTCGTGTCGGGCTATTCGGACGCGCGCCTGCAACGCGCCGTTGACCGCGCCGTGTCGCGCCTCGAGCGGCGAACTGGGATCACCCTCTCACACGCGCTCACGAAGGATTCCGAAGCCGCCATTTTGGTGATCACCGCAAAGGGCCCCGGCGAGGCGATCCAGGGCGTCGAGGAGGACGAAACTTACGAGCTGCAGGTGACGCCGCAACAAGCCGGCTTGCGCGCCCCCACGGTGGTGGGAGTCCTACGCGGCCTTGAGACTCTGCTGCAGCTTGTGGAGACCGACGGCAGCGGTTACTACTTCGCGGCAGCCAGCATCCACGACAAGCCGCGCTTCCCCTGGCGCGGTTTGTTGCTGGACCCCGCGCGCCATTTCCTGCCCGTTGCGGTGATTGAGCGCAACCTTGACGCGATGGCGATGGTAAAGCTCAACGTGCTGCACTGGCATCTCTCCGACGACGAGGGTTTCCGCGTCGAGAGCCACCGCTATCCGCGGCTGCAGGAATACGGGTCGGACGGACAGTACTACACGCAGGATCAAATCCGCGAAGTTGTCGCTTACGCGCGCGATCGGGGCATCCGCGTGGTGCCGGAGTTTGACATCCCGGGACACGCGACTTCCTGGTTCGTCGGCTACCCGCAATACGCCAGCGCCCCGGGACCTTACCAGATCGCCCGGTCGACTTTCGATGTCAAACTGCCCGCGTTCGACCCTACGCGCGAGGAAGTCTACGAATTCATCGATGGCTTCATTGGCGAGATCAGCGCCTTGTTTCCGGACGTTTACTGGCACATCGGCGGCGATGAGGTCAAACCCGACCACTGGGACGCAAACCCGGCGATTCAAGCCTTCAAGAAGCAGCACGGTTTCAAGGATGATGCGGCGCTGCAGGCCTACTTTAACCAGCGGCTGATGAACATCCTGAAGAAATACCGCAAACAAATGGTGGGCTGGGATGAGGTCTTGAATCCGGCCCTTCCCAAAGAGACGGTGATTGATTCCTGGCGGGATACGGCGTCACTGGCTCAGGCGGTTCGGCAGGGCTTCCGCGGCATGCTTTCCGCTCCCTATTACCTCGACGCCATGGAGACCGCCGCAACCTACTATGCGGCCGACCCGATTTCTGATTCTGAACACCTTGATGCCGCCGCAGCATCACGCATTATGGGTGGCGAAGCCTGCGCCTGGGCCGAATACGTGGATCAGGAGAACCTCGAGTCTCGCCTCTGGCCGCGCACGGCAGCCATTGCCGAACGGTTCTGGTCTCCGCGCGAGGTCAGGGACGCGGACGACATGTACCGACGGCTCGACCATGTGAACGTGCAGCTTGAGGAAGCAGGCGTCATGCACCTGACGAACCCGAACCTGATGCTCCGCCGCCTGGCAGGCTCCGAAGATACCCGGCTCCTGCGCGGGTTCCTGCGGCTGGTTGAGCCCCAGGACGCCATCAGCCGCTTTGACGAACCCGACCATCCCGACCGCCTGACGCCCTTGGTGAGCCTGCGCGACATCGCCCTGCCCGATGCTTCGGGCCGGCGCGAAGTCGGTGCCAGGGTCGATGCTCTCCTCCGCGATGCGCCGCGCTACACGGCTTCCCGTGCCGAACTTGAGCGCGAATTCGCGGCATGGCGTGAACTGCCCGCCGCGCTGAATGCCCTGAGTGCCCATGCGCCCCTGGTTCGTGATGCCGCTCCCGCGGCCGCCAAAATCGCGGCGCTCGGAGCGGCAGGCCAGGAGGCTCTCGGCTATCTCACGCGTGGCGAAACGCCGACGCAAGCTTGGATGCAAAGCCAACTCGCGCTGCTTGACGAAGCCGCCAAACCGCAGGCGCACCTCCGGGTGGCAGTCACTCCAGCAGTGCGCAAACTCGTCCTGGCGACGGGGCACTCGGGCCAGGCTCCAAGGAATTAAGCGAGTAGCAGGTAGCACGACCTGCGGTTTAGGTCCGGGGCTTTTCATCCGGAATCGAGCCTTTCATCTTCAAATCCGCATCCGCCCATCAATGGCCAGGAGGGTGCGACCGTTACCAAGCCAAATCGGGGGTTGGCGGAGAGTTCTGTAGTTTGAGGTCTGCCGAGCTCGCGCGCGAATCTTTGTGGTGAATGGGGTCAGCAGATCGGATCGACGGCCGCCAGAGAATCGCAGCCGTGCGCGCGAGCGTGCTCTGGACATTACCGCGCGCAGGATGTTGTTGATGTGGGTGGAATAGCCAGCCGGCAGCTTTATAGAAAAGGAATAAACTCGTAGACCATCATTTTCGAGACGGGTTTTTCTTTGGTGGCATCGCCGGGCGGAGCTTTTGGTCGAGCTTATTCAACAGGGCGAGTCCTCTTGCGGCAGACCCTCTGGCGGCGAGAGCGTGAAACCTTAGCTCGGCGTCGTGTTGGGCGAGGGCGACAGTCGCCAACTCGTCGATCAGCTTATTCATGCTGATCCTCCGGCTCTGGGCCAGCCGGCGTAGGCGTGCGTGTTTCACTTCAGGTAACCGGATGGTGAGGGTGCTCATCGAAGCTCCTTAAGAAATTCGTGCGGTGACACGGTGCGCAGGCCGGGAAAGCGAAGTTGGGCGCGGCGAAAATCGCGCACATTGTTGGTTACGATCATTTCGGCGCCCCCGGCGACGGCCAGTTCAACGATGTGATTGTCTCCCTCGTCCGGCAGGTTGGGCCGCCAGGAAAAGTAGATTTCCACCCACTCGCAGACGCTCAGGAAGGCCGCAAAGAACTCTTGCCGCTCGCGCTCCGAGAGCGGGCACGAACAGAACAGATGCCTTCGGCCGAGCACGTCTTCGTACTCCATAAATAGCGCCTGCCCAATCAGCGGCCTCCACTTGCCTTCCAGGCAGGCACGAATCACCTCGCGGTTGTGCCCAGCTCGCTTGAGCAACGCCCCGGCAAGAACGTTCGTGTCTATCACAGTTCGGCGCAAAGTCGATGATAGCATATATGCTGCCATCCGGCTGCCATCGGACGGAGGGGACAGGCACCAGCGTGCCCGCGAATCTAAGTCCGAGCGCGCCCGTCAACGGCCAGGAGTGCGCGATGGTTACCAAGCCAAATCGGTCGAACCGAAACGGCAGGCGCCAGCGTCAGACCGCGATCATCCACCCGCCCGGCTGGGAAAGTGTGAAAAAATCCCAAATCGGGAGATTTCTTCTTCAGCATGTTATTGAAAATCCAAGTATGGGCATGCCATGGCGTGCCCGTACGAGCGGTGAAAACGGTGTCAGGATGCCGTTTTTCCCCGGCGCCGTTTTCCCTCTGACACCGTTTTTCCGCCGCTCCTTTCCGACCTGGAGCAAAACCTGAATAACGGCTTCGAGAATTGCCTCCACGGTTGCAGCCGAACGGGCTTGAACGGGCGATTTACGCGGCTCAAAGACGACTTGCGAGCAACCGGGGCGAATGCGAACGCCTAATCTGAAGCTTCCTTCATCTAATCCTACGTAAGCGAATGAATACAAGCGATACCCTACAAAAAGGAGAACAAGATGACGACCGAGACAAACGATGGCGGCACTTTCCCACTCGTTGGTACCTCAATAACCTTGAACCGCATGGGCTATGGCGCGATGCGGCTGTCCGGTCCACGGGTAACGGGGCCTCCGAGCGACATTGGTGTGGCCGTGAGGGTGCTGCGAGAAGCCGTCGCGGCCGGAGTAAACCATATCGATACGGCCGACTTCTACGGTCCGCATGTTACCAACCAGATCATTAAGCAGGCGCTCCACCCCTATCCGGATGACCTGGTGATCGTAACCAAAGTGGGCGCTCGCCGAGGAGCAGATAGCTCCTGGAACGTTGCTCTTTCGCGGCAGGATCTGACCGATGCCGTTCATGACAACCTACGCAATCTCGGACTCGACACGCTTGACGTCGTCAACTTGCGCGTCGGGCCACCGCTGGGGCCAGCCGGGGAGTCCATCGAAGAGCCCTTAACGGTGCTTGCAGAGCTCAAGCGTCACGGTCTGATTCGCCATCTTGGCCTGAGCAACATCAATCGTGATCAAATGGCGGAGGGTCGGACAATTTCGGAGATCGTCTGCGTGCAGAATGAATACAATGTTGCCCACCGAAATGACGATAGTTTCATTGACGACCTCGCGAAGCAGGGCATCGCCTATGTGCCGTATTTTCCGCTGGGCGGGTTCAACCCTTTGCAATCGTCGAAACTCGACGCCATCGCTGCATCGCTACAGGTCACGCCGATGCAGGTAGCGCTCGCGTGGCTTCTTCAGCGTTCGCCCAACATCCTGCTGATCCCCGGCACCTCTTCAGTCGGACACCTTCGTGAAAATCTCAATGCTGCAACCCTGAACCTTCCGTCCGAAGTGATCGCCGATCTTGACTCCATCGGCGGAGTGCCTGGACAGGGATAGCCGCGCGAGCATTCCGTGTCCGGGGGACGAAGCAAGCAAGGTAGCGCGGACCTGCTCTTTAGGTCCGCGGCTTTTCATCCGGAATCGAGCCCTTCATTTTCGAATCCGCGTACGCCCGCCAATGGCCAGAAGTGGGCGACCGTTACCAAGCCAAATCAGGCGTACCGAAACGGCAGGCGCCGACATCACACCGCGATCATCTACGCGCCCGCCGGGCACAACGCCGAAAAGCCGCGGACCTTGCGAAGCAGGTCCACGCTACTTGGGGAAGACATCGATCTCGTCATCAAGCGCCATCAACCCGGCTTCAACGATGGTCGAGATTACTGCCTCGGCAGGGCCGAAATAACTTCACTACTTTCCAAAACAGCGAACCAAATTCGAATGGCCTCGGCTGCGCCGCCTGCTTTGCGAAAAGCGGGGTAGCGCAGAGACGGGCGCATCTCAGCACTTCTCCGCGGCTCTTAACACGATGGGCGTTCAAAGGTTTATTAATGCTAAACAACAAAACGCCGTAGAGGAACGCAAACTGCGCTACCAGATCCAGATGGCAGTCAGAGCCCGCCGCTACAAACGACTCGCTGCGCACTTGCGCGCCGCGCCGATTCGTTGAAGAATAGGAGCGCGCGGCAACCGTGTTCACCTGGACCTCTAACCGGAGAACTCTTACAAAATGCGTACCCACGTAAAGCTGGTTGTTCTATTTCTGGCGCTTGCGACCGTGCCTTTGTTGGGAACTCCCGCTTTCGCGCAGGACGCGCCAGCGGACGTCGATAGCCTGGTGCGGGGATTCCCGACTCTGGATCAGTTGGAAGCCCATCTGGGCGCGGCAACCCCGGTCGGTGACGAAGGTTCCCGTCCGCCCTCGACGGCCCATGCGAATACTGCCGGACAAGGCTCCGTTTTCCCCGTCAGCGCGCGATGGTTCACGGCCCCACCCCTCCCCGATCCCTTCGCGGCGACGACGGCGACCAGTGTCAAACCGGCTGAGAAGCCGTTGGCTACGTTGCTTGCCGATATGGATGCCGAGCACCAACAAGCCGCGACCCTGGCCAAGCAAATCACCGCTCAGAATGACCTCCCGATTAACCGGTATCTGCTTGATCGCGTGGCCATTAACGCCACCACCATGTACGGTACGAACGTTACGGGGCTGTTTGTAAACGGGGTAGGGTTTGGCTCTACCGAGCAGACCTTCCGGCAGAGCTACGCCGTTACTTATACCCTACCACTCCTCCGGCGGTATAAGGAGAAGACGAATTGGACCAGGATCCTCAGCGGATACAACATCGTCAGCAGTGTGGGGGTGATGCCGCTCATCAACCCGACGCTGCAAGTGCAACAATTTCTCAATAACCTGCAACTTACCTGGTCGGTCTCGTTTACCTATGACCTTTCCAGTGCGACGCTGCGCAAGCTGCGAGATGGACAGTACGACCAGGAAGCCGCCCTGCTCAAGTCCACGGCTCGCGCTGCTACCGCACGCGATGAACTGCTCAACAAAATGGCCCTTCGGATCGACGCATTATCCGCGAATCGGCCCGTCCGCGACACCCGCGTGACTTCGCTGCGAGAACTCTATCCGCAATTCGAGCTCTATCAGACCCGGTACGAGCAGGCCGCATCGTGTGACGATCGGATGGAGGACTTTTTCACCCTGAAGGGCTTGGCACTCAGCTTGCTTACCTTGTCGGATTACGACCGCGCTGACCAGACTGGGACGAATCTTCTGCAAGCATGGAAGAAAGCACAGTTTGTAGGTTGCGGAAGGACTTGATGTAGAGGTTCTTGCCGCTGCGCCTCGGTCAAAGCCCTGCCCATCCACCCCAAGACACCACGAAGCGGTACTTGGATGTAAAAAAAGTAAAGGGGTCTGTAACACAAACTGGCCGAAAACCGTCTACATTTCTTCCTGGATAAGGAGACGCTTGGTGAATAGGGTAAGTTCTCGTATGGTGAAAGTTCTAGCACTGATTGCGTTGGCTTTCCGGTTAGCAATAGCCCAACCCTCCGCACAGAATCCCCCAACCGCACAGGCCGCGAAGGCCGTCGGGGATGTAACCCAGGTACAACCCGGACACATTACGCTGCACACAGAGAAAGGCGACGTTCAAGTTACTGTACCCGATGGAGTTAAGGTTCTCCGGGGGTCCAAGGATTTGAAGTCGACGACTCCTATTTCCGCGAGCGATATCAGCGTGGGTGACCGTGCAGTGGTGATTGGCCGTTTCGCCGAAGACCAGCAAACCGTTCAGGCCACGCGAGTTGTGGTGATGACGAAAGCGGACATTTCCGGCGTGCATGAGGCCGAGGTCAGGGAGTGGCAGACCCGCGGGATCGAAGGCGTGGTGAAAACCGTGGACACGGATAAGTCGGAAATAACGATTTCCGTTCCGAACCGTCCACCGACACCGGGAAACCTAACCCATCCTGTAATCCTGGCCACGACACCGCAGACGGTGCTATTGCGCTACGCTCCGAACTCCATCAAGTTTGCTGACGCCCAACCTTCTAATATCGCTGCACTTAAGGTTGGTGACCAATTACGGGCCCTTGGCACCAAGAGTGAAGACGGCAGCCATTACGCGGCGGAGAAAGTGGTCTTCGGTACCTTTCACAACATCGGCGCGACGGTTCTTTCCGTTGACACGCAATCCAACACTCTGACTGTTAAAAACTTAGCGATCAATAAACAGGTAGTTGTGCATATCAATGCGGATAGCAAAATGCACCAACTTCCGGAGTTCCTGGCCCAGATGATTGCGCGGCTTAGTTCCGGGGGAGCAGCAGGTGCTCCAGCGGGTCCGGCTCCGGCCTCAACCGGCCCCGAACGGACCGGTGGCCCACCTTCCGGAGGCAACGGTGGCGGTGGCGGCGGGATGCGCCGGGGTATGGGGAACCTTAGCCAAGCCCTGGAGAATATGCCGGTCGTAACTCTTAACGATCTTAAGCGCGGTGAACCCATTGTCATATTTAGTTCGGAGGGCACGAGTCCGTCGGAAGTAACAGCAATCTATATCCTTACCGGAGTCGAGCCAATTCTTGCCGCACAACCCAAGGGCAGCGGCGAAGTGAATCTCGGCGGTTGGAATCTGAGCACCGGCGGTGGTGGTGGTGAAGGTGGACCCTAGAAGCCAGATTTGGCGCACGAATGGCTAGTTCCGCTGCAGGAACCAGTTCTACCGTATGACCCCTCGCAATTAAAAATCGTCTCGGTGATTTCCGCGCAGAAGAGTGTAGAGGAGAAATAACTTTGTTACGACGCATCTGCCGACCCTATTTCGGAATCTTGCTGTTATTTTCGTTCTTACCAGTTTTTGCTTTCGCTCAATCCTCCGCTCCGAGCTTGCGTGGACAAGTGCTTGATCCCTCTGGCGCGGCGGTTCCCGGTATCGCTGTCACCGTGGCAGGCGCCAACAAGGTAGTGACGGTTGCGCAGACGGATGAACAAGGGAATTATGCTTTCCGCGGCCTGGCGCCAGGCACCTACACTCTCACGATTAGCCTCAAAGGATTCAACGACTTTGTGAAGCCAGGCGTTGTCATCGCCCGCGGCCAGCCGCAGGTGGTCAACGCCCAATTGTCGGTTGCATTGGAGAAGCAACAGATTACGGTAACGGACGAGACCACCAAGGTAACCGTCAACCCCTCGGAAAATGCCAGTGCCCTGGTCATCAAAGGCAAGGATTTGGAAGCGCTCTCCGACGACCCCGATGAGTTGCAATCGGAGTTGGAAGCCCTAGCCGGACCATCGGCAGGGCCCAATGGCGGCCAGATCTATATTGACGGCTTTACCGGCGGTCAATTGCCGTCCAAATCCTCCATCCGCGAAATTCGCGTCAATCAGAATCCTTTTTCCGCTCAATACGATGCGTTGGGCTACGGAAGGATTGAAATCCTGACCAAGCCGGGCACGGACAAACTGCATGGCCAACTCTTCGCCAGCGGGAATGACTCGGATTTCAACACGCGGAATCCCTTCGCGACTGAGATTCCCGGCTATCACTCGGAGATGTTTAACGGTAACATTGGAGGGCCCATCAATAAAAGGACTTCCTTCTACATCGACGGGCAGCGCCGTGATATCGAAGACACCGGCATTGTGAACGCCACGATCTTGGACTCGAACCTCAATCTGACCAATCTGGTCGAGGCTGTCCCCACCCCACAGACGCAGACAAACTTTAGCCCCCGGATCGACACCCAATTCGGCAACAACAATACGTTAACCGTGCGGTATTCGCTCTGGCAAAACAGCGAGAACGATCCTAACGTGGGGCAATTCACACTTCCTTCGGCAGCTTACAGCTCCTCCGAAAGGTACCAATCCATTCAGGTGAGTGACGCCCAAGTGATCAACGAAAAGGCGGTCACGGAGGTCCGGTTTCGTTACTTCCGCACCACTTACAATCAAAATCCCGTCACTCCACTACTTGCAGACGGCTTGGAACCGGCCACAACCTCCGTGTTAGGCGCCTTCACGGGTTCCGGGTCTAGCTCCGGAACCAATAACCAGCTTACCACTGCTTACGAGTTACAAGACTACACGTCTGTGACCCTGAGCAAGAACTTTTTGAAGTTCGGCGCCCGGTTTCGCGACAATGATGAATCCACCACTTCTACCGCCAACTTTAACGGCGTTTTTACCTTTCCCTCCATTCAGACCTATCAGGCCACTGAGCAGGGCTTGCAAGCGGGTTTGACCCCCGCCCAGATTGTCGCCAATGGCGGTGGACCGAGCCAAGTCATCTTCACGAAGGGAAACCCCCTTGCCGCGGTGAACTACTTTGACTTGGAACCCTACGTCGAGGACGATTGGAAGGCGCTCCCGAATATGACCCTCAGCGGCGGGTTGCGGTTCGAAACGCAAGA
>JBKQVI010000442.1:0-6293 GCA_052139985.1 Terriglobia bacterium | reverse complement strand
CTCGCTCTCATCCCCGCATCAATTTATGGGGCGACCATTCTATTTCGGGCCGCATGTGAGGACCGGTTTCTCAGGTACAACCTCGCCGGCTACTCGCGCTACGCCGAAAAAGTTCGCTACCGGCTGATTCCGGGTGTTTGGTGAAGGAGGGAAAACGATTATGGAGTGCTCGGTTTGCCAGTCAACAAACTTAGTAAAGGTGTCGCTTGCCTACGAGCAGGGTCTGTCAGAGTACAAGGGTAAATCGCGCTCGCATGGTCTATCGCTCGGAACGGGTGGGCTGGGGCTCTGGGGCGGCAGTGCAAGAAAGACGGGCGCATTTCAGACACGTCTTTCAGCGCGCCTCAGCCCTCCCGTCAAGCGGTCGTATTGGAAGACATTCAAATGGTGGCTGGCGGGGCTAGTCATCCTATGGTTCGTGGGAATCGCAGTGCAGGAGAATGCTCACAATGCCAACGAATTTAGCCATGCGTTCAACTACAGCATGGACGTCTATGCCGCCGCTCTGGTCATTTTGTGGGCGCTCATTTGGCGATTCAACCGCAGCGTATTTCCGGTTCGGCGCAGACGCTGGGACCGTTCATTCATGTGTCGGCGTTGCGGAGAGACTATGGAGATCCCAGCAAGACGAACACTGCCGAGGAGTGAAGCGGTTACGCAATTCCGGGTAACAGGCTTCTGAAAATCGTTCACCTGAGGAAAGGAAAACGCATAAACCATGACTGGACTGAAGCTGCCGAACGACTATGACGCTTTTCTCAAAAGCCTTAAAGAGCGAGTTCGAGCCGCCCAACTCCGTGCCTCCCTGTCGATTAATCGAGAACTCGTCTTGTTGTACTGGGGTATTGGCCGCGACATTCTGGCCCGTCAGAAAGGACAGGGGTGGGGAGCCAAGATCGTTGACCAGCTCGCATGTGACCTTCGCAGGGAATTTCCGGACGTTACCGGCTTCTCGCCGCGCAACCTCAAATATATGCGAGCCTTAGCTGAAGCATGGCCCGCCGAGCAAATTGTGCAACAGCTTGTTGCACAAATTCCTTGGGGTCACAACGTTCGAATCCTCGATCAGGTCAAGACCGCAACCGAACGGGAATGGTACGTTCGCGCGACCATCCAAAATGGCTGGAGCCGCAATGTCCTGGTGCATCAGATCGAGAGCGGCCTCTATCGTCGGCAAGGCAAGGCACCCACCAATTTCACTCACACTCTGCCGACAGCCCAGTCGGAGCTTGCACAACAGCTCGTTAAAGACCCGTATAACTTCGAGTTTCTAACCCTCGCCGAAGAGGCGCACGAGCGGGATTTGGAACGCGGCCTGATTGATCATCTCCGCGACTTTCTGCTGGAACTCGGAGCAGGGTTTGCGTTTGTGGGAAGCCAATATCCGCTGGAGGTGGGTGGCGAGGATTTCCGCATTGATTTGCTCTTCTATCACCTTCGCCTCCGAGCATACATTGTCGTAGAAATCAAAGTGGAAGACTTCAAGCCCGAATTCAGCGGCAAGATGAATTTCTACCTCTCGGCCGTTGATGACTTGCTTCGCCACCCGGATGACCAGCCGAGCATCGGAATGATTCTCTGCAAGTCGAAGAACAAGATTGTCGCTGAGTACGCTGTGCGCGACTTGCGAAAACCCGTTGGTGTTTCAGAGTACCGGGTAACGTCCGCGCTGCCAAAACAGCTACGAGGGGGCCTGCCATCGATCGAAGAGTTGGAACGGCGGTTGAAGGAGGAAAGCTAAATCCGGCTCCGCGCCGATGAAATGGATTCTCCGAACGGAGAACCCGAAGTCAAAAACAGGAGCATCGCAGGAGGTAAAACATGTCCCAGACTCAAGAAACGCAAACAATGACTCATTCCGTCGAAAGCCCTCTGCTGACCGTCACCGAGGCCGCCATGTATCTGAAGATCTCCGCATGGACTCTCCGGCACTGGGTATCAAAGCACAAAATCATTTTTGTGAAGTACAACGGTAACGGCTCCGTAAGATTTAGGAGACGTGACCTTGATCGGTTCATCGCTCAGAACGTGAATAAGGACCAAGACAATGGAAACTGCGGAAGCCAAGACAATTAAGGATTTCATCAAGGGGCCGGTCTACGACGAGACGTTGCAGCGCTATCTAGTTGAGATTCGGTACCCGGATGGGCGCCGCGTGCGTAAGCGGTTTAGGCGCGAGCGATCCGCAATGCGGTGGTGGACTTCGGAGCAGGTGAGGATTGACGACGGAACATGGGATGAAACCTCGCCTAAGGTCATCACCGTCGGAAAGGCATTCAAAATCTATAGGGCACATGCCGAGCTGCATCACCGGAGTTACAAAACGTATACAAAGCCTCAACTCGGCTTGCTCGAAAAGCTACTTGGAGCCGACACCACCCTTTCCACCATTACTGTGCAGAGAGTTGAGGAGATCCAGGCAGCGCGCGCTGCAGAGAGATCGAATTCTACAGCTGACCATACCCTCACCGTATTGAAGGCCGCCTTTAATTTTTTGATAGAGCGCGGACATGCGAATTTTAACCCTGTGGCAAAGGTGAAGTTCTTCCATCCTAACAACGAACGCGTGCGCTGGCTCAGCGATGATGAGCGTGAGCGCCTATTGCTTGCGGCGGCAGAGGGACCGGAATATCTCTCAGATGCAATCGAGGTCGCCGAGAACACTGGACTCCGTCGGACAAACGTCCTCCTACTCAGAAAAGATGAGTGCAATTTCCAAACCAGGATGATCCGCAAGACCGCCACAAAGAATAATGACACTCTCTCGGTGCCGATGACTGATCGGGTGTGGGAAGTCCTCAAACGGCGTGCTGCTAAATTTCCTGGATCCGAATATTTCTTTCCACATGCCGAGGGTAGCCACGCAGGCGAGGCAATCCGCGATCTGAAAAAATCGTTTGCTACCGCATTGGAGGTAGCGGAGATTACGGCTTTTAGGTGGCACGATTTGCGCCACTCGTTTGGAAGTCGCTTGGCGATGGCCGGGGTGGATCTAGTAAGCATCCAAAGACTGCTCGGCCACAAAAGTCTCCGGATGACCAGCAGGTACGCCCATGTCTCGGACGAACACCTCGCCAACCAGGTCAAAATCCTCGACAAAACATTGCCCAAAATTTGCCCTCGGTCGGCATCGAAGTCGGACAAAATGACGCAAAAGAGGGCTCGACAACACAAACAGCCGAAATCGCAGACGAGGTCTTAACATGCTGGCTTTCAATGAAATAGCAACGGATGAACGAGAAAAACAACAGAATGCTAATCAAGGCAAAATCCGTGAACTCTGCTTTGCAACCATGGGGTCGGGAGTTCGATCCTCCCCAGGTCCACCAAATTGCTTGTCGCTGCTAACAATTCGATCCGTTACGTAGAGCTGACCGGGACCCCCAAGCGCTGTCGGCTTTTTCCGGCACGCCGAGAGTCGCACGGGCTTCGGCTGATATCTGCAAAGGTTTCCCGGAGTGTGTTGCGGGCCAATGCGAAAGGTGCCGTCTCACCCGGAGGGGGGGACATCCTGAAAGCTGCCGAGCAGAAAGAACCGGCGCTTCAGGCTACGTGCCGTACGTAACGATGGTGCAGTCCGCCGACCTCCGCCAACCCGATCACCGGACCTAATTCCGGCGGCTGAACGGCGCGCTCTTCGGGAGCATCTTTGGCAAGGGAAAGATGCGTGCGTGACCGGCCGTAGCACTGGAAATAGGACTTCAAGGTCCGCCGCAGGGAGGCTTCGTTGAACACCAGCACGTGGTCCAGGCACTCCCGTCGGACAGACCCAATCAGTCGCTCCACGTAGGGGCTCTGCCAGGGTGATCTCGGTGCTGTGAGAACCTCCTGCGCCCCCATTTCTCGGACGGTTTGACGAAAACAGTTTCCATAGATCGAATCTCGATCACGCAGCAGATAGCGCGGTGCGCTGTCCCAGGGAAAGGCTTCGGCCATTTGGCGTGCTGCCCATTCCGAGCTGGGATGGGCGGTGACGTTGAAATGAATCACCCGGCGCCGGTGGTGGGCAAGCACCACGAAGACAAAGAGGACCCGAAACGTCACGGTTGGCACTACGAAGAAGTCGATAGAAGCCAACTGTGTGAGGTGATTGTTGCGGAAGGCCCGCCAAGTCTGAGATGGCGGCTTCCGTGTGTGAACCATGTACTTGGCTACCGTCACTTGGGAAAGACGAATCCCGAGTTTGAGCAACTCGCCGTGGATTCGAGGAGCTCCCCAAAGCGGATTCGCCAGGCTCATCTTGCGGATCAGGTCCTGAACATGCTGAGGAACCTGGGGGGCGCCCAAGCCGCAGGCCTCGGCTCTTCCACCGCCAGTAGAGGCGAAATCCCGTACGATGCCAACGGATCACCGTTTCCGGTTTAAAGATGGCGAGGGCGGAGCGCCAGCCCGCCCAGAGGCGTGACAGACAGACCCAGAGGAAGCGATCGGCTCCGCTCAGGGGCAGTCGTTTCCGACCGCGCTGCAGCACGGTGATCTGATGGCGCAGGGCAAGATTCTCTGCCTGCAGTGCCAACCGGGTTCGGAAGCACGCCCGCAAGGCATAAAGCAAGACGCAGACCAGAGTTTTCATGGGATGGCAAGACTACCAGCCGAAGGCGCCAATCGCAATGATTTCAACGCGGTCGGAATTATTGGTATGCAAGACCGTGTGGAAGCTCGGGGCCGACAGCAATACAACCAACAAGGGGAATTATGTGCTCCTCGCGCGGGACAGGGATGGCGCCAAAGTCCTAGCTGCGAGCAATCGCTGTTACAGCCTCTCCTGATAGACGTGTTCGAGCATCTTTTCAGAAATCAGCCGTGCGGACCCCATGGCGGCGGCGTTACTACCCAAGCTCGAGATAACGAATTGAATCTCGTTGACAGATTTTTCAAACGCGCGCTGCTTGATGACGCGTCGCAAGGGCTCAAGCAGCAATGCCCCCGCCTGGTTAAATAAAAGGCCGCCTAATATCACGATTCTGGGACTCAACAAGTTCACCACATTCGATAAGGCAACTCCAAGATGCGTAATCCCCTCGTTCAACACGCGAGAGGCCAGGGTGTCATTCTCCGTGGCGGCCCGGGAAACCATTTCGATGCTGATCCGGTCCGGGTCTCTCTCAGCCAAATCCATTACGGCAGAATCCACGCCTTTCAGAATAGCCCTCCTCACGGTTTCAATGATGGAGGTGCAGGAAGACATAGTCTCCAGGCACCCATTGTTTCCGCAAAAGCACAAGGGACCATTCTCGTCCATCGTCATGTGCCCAAACTCACCGGCAAACCCGCCTGGGCCGCGATAGATTTCCCCGTTGATGACAATACTAAGGCCGATTCCCCGGCTGACCTGGACAAAGATGAAATCATTCGCGCCTACGGCGTTCCCGAAATAGTTCTCGGCAACAGCCATCATCCGGGTGTGATCATCGACGGCTGTCGGAAGGCCGAATTCTCTTTCCACAATGGCTTTCAGGGGGAGATTCTTCCAGCCGGCCATTTGTCCAGGGCGGTGATAGGAGAGCACGACGCCATTTTGGGTATCAATCACCCCCGCATGCGACATGCCGATCCCTTTGATGACGCGTTTGGGCAGGTGACAATCGTGAAGGGCCTTTCGGATCGTCGTACAGGTCCTCTGCAGAACGGAGTCACGACCTTCTTCCATTCTTGTTTCTATTTCAACCTGGTGAACAATCTTCCCGACAAGATCAGTGATGACCGCAACCACACAGTCCCACCCGAGATCTACCCCCACGAAGTAGGCGACGTTATCGCAGACACGTAGCGACACGGGCTTGCGGCCAAGACGCGTCGGACCCTTGCCGAATTCGACCACCAAACCCCTCTTAATCAATCTCCGAACGATCCCACTGAGCGTGGCCTCACTCAAGCCTGTGCGCTTGGCCAATTCAATCCGCGAAACATCCTGATGCGAATGAATCAGGCGAAAGATGCTCAAATCTCTATCGGTTGACTTTAGAATGTATTTTTCGGGTTCTGCCATGATTGGCGGTTGACGGTGGTCCACTTCGCTCCTGTAGCCCAGCGTATTGTGGTCTCGTTTCGATCCGATGGTATGGAACCGGTTTACCTCTACGGTCTGCTAGAGAAGCCCGCAGAAAAGCACGCGACGCTCCCATAAACGTCGGCAGTTGGACCAGAATGTGAACTCATCTACATATTAACCCAACTTCCACATCTGGTGGGATGAGATGTTGTATTTACAATAGGTTGCGATTTCATTCCGTCACTATGGAGAGAGGTCGTGCCAAGTTCTCACGGGTTTCATGACCTCCGAGGGGATCTTC
>JBKQVI010000441.1:0-55894 GCA_052139985.1 Terriglobia bacterium | reverse complement strand
CGATAATTTCTCCGGCTTCGCGTCCCGCCTCCCCCCTGCCACGAACCCGGAGAAATTCGCTTTCCCTCTCGCCTCGGCCGTCTGCTACGCTAATGCCTGACGCCCGAAGAGCCAAAGTCCAGCGCCGCCCTTTAGGGCGGCATGTGCCGGGCTAAATGAGCTTGCCGGAAAATGCCCCAATGCTGTCATCCTGAGCCCCGCACACTTCATCGGGGCGAAGGGCACCGGTAGTTCGCGGGGCGCACGAAAAGAACAAACTACAGGGGTCCTTCGCCCAAAGAACGGGCTGAGAATGACAGTTCAACGAGTTTTTTCGCAGCTTGTAAAACCCGGCGGTGCGTTCAAATTAGGAGAGCACCCCAGGTTATTGAAGGTATCTTCCACCATCGACCACCAAATTTTGACCGGTCACCGCGCACGCGGCGGAACTCAACAGAAACAGCATGACGGGGGAGACTTCTTTGGCTTCAATCAAGTGTTTGATACATTGGTCGCGGAGCAAATCTTGTTTATCTCGCTCCGTCACGTATTTCCGGAGCTGTTTTTCCGTCATGATCCATCCCGGGCTGATCATGTTCACCCGGATTCCTTCCTTCCCCAGTTCACGCGCCAGAGATCGTGTAAAACCCAGGATTCCGCTTTTGGTGGCGTTGTAAATCGTAAAGGGCTCAAGGCCGTACATGTAGTTGGAAGTGCCGATATTGACGATGCTCTTGCCTTCACCCTTTCTCAGGATCTCGAGACAAGCCCTCGACATCAGCAAGAAGGACCGCAAGTTCAGGAACCACATACGGTCACACTCCTCGACGGTAAGGTCCTCAAATTTAATCCTGTCGTCATTCGCCGCATTATTGACGAGGTAATCGACGCGTCCTGCCCTTTCGCCCACATGGACCGCGAAAGCCTTGATTTGGTCTGGTACGCTCACGTCGGCCCGATAATAGTGAGCACGGGTTCCCAGCGCCTTGGCGGCCGATTCGCCCTTCACGGCATTTCGGGAACAGAAATAGACCTCGCAGCCAACCTCACACAGGGCGCGGCAAAAATCATACCCAATGCCTTCGCTCCCGCCGGTTACCACCGCCACCCGCTTCGAGAATTCACCTGAATTCATCGTAACAGTTCCTCCCTGGGGCTTCGCGCTTAAGTCTGGCCACCTGACGTACTGGCTTGGCGAAACCGCAGGGTAGGGTACCACTTTAGCGCGTCGGTTAAAACTCGGCCGGCGGTGGGGCTGTTGGCAGTAGGCAGAAAGCAGTGGGCAGGAGGCTCGGTGTCTCCTGTAAACCATGACGCGAGACTTGTAGCGCGGGCGTCTCGCCCGCTGGGGCGTGGGCATCCTGCCCGCGCCTTCCGGCGGGAGCGGGACGCTACCGCGACAGCGGGCGGGACGCCCACACTACGCCTCGTGGCATGGCCATCCTGGCCATGATCTAACACGGGCAGGGTGCCCGTGTCACGTCCGCGGGTTTTCAGTGTCGCGGGTTTTCAGTTTTCACTTTTATGCCGCGCACCCTTTCGTAGCGGTCGGCTTTTAGTGAAACACGGCCTTGGAGCAGAATCCTCTGCGGGTTAACTCAAACTTCGTGCATAATCGCGGGAGCCGTGGCCAATTCAATCTTCCAAATTCTGTCTGACTTCTTCGCGCGCTACGGCCTTTGGGTCGTCTTCTTCGGCGTGATGTCGGAGAACGTTGGCGTCCCCGTCCCCGGTGAGACAGTGCTCTTGTTCGCCGGCTTCCTCGCTTATCAAGGCAAGGTTCACATCCTGCCGGCGATCTCGACCGCCATCGCCGGAGCCACAATAGGCGCCATCGGCGGCTTTGCCCTGGGGTGGCACAGGGGTACCTCCGTCGTCAAACGCTTCCTGGGGCGATTTCCCCGGCTGGAAAAGCAGTACGACGATGCCCAAAAGACATTTCTCAAATACGGTCAATGGGCAGTCTTTACCGCACGTTTCATTACCGGACTGCGCGTTTTTGCGGGAGTGCTGGCCGGCGCTTTGCGCATGCCTTTTTCGACCTTTCTTCTTTTTACTTTTGCAGGTGCGGCTTGCTGGGCGCTGGTTATCGGTTATGTCGGTTTTCTGTTTGGGAGTAGCTGGGGCACGCTGGTCAATTTCGTGGGGCGAATGGATCGCATTGCCCTCGTGATCGTTGCAGCTTGTGTGGGGGTGCTCCTTCTCGTCTACCTGCTTCGGCGGAGGAAGTTGTCATGAAATACACCTTGGTATCAGTTCCCCAGCCTCTTCAGATCGTCCTTCGCAGCTCGGAAGTTGGGCCGGAGCTGAAGGGCGGTCTGAATCTCCGCGCGCGCTTCGGCGCCCCGGCCCTCCTTCTCGTATGAAAGTCCCAACAGCCGGTGCGCCTCGGCGGAGTCTGGCTCGTCTCCCTCCGGCTCCTGCGAAAGGTATTTCTTCGCGTAGCCCTCCGCTCTTGGAAACTCTCTGCCGGTTTCCAACAATGCCTGGGCGGCCTCATAGAACGGGCGCAAGTCATCGGCAACGTTCCTTTCCGCCGCGGCGAGAATTCGCTCGATCTCTCCCCATCGTTGCTGGAGGGCATAGACGCGCGCGAGAATCCAGTACGCCCCGATTTGGTTGGCGTCAACCTGCAATGCGTCTTGGGCGCGTTTTGCCGCCTCGTCATATTTTGCGTGGGGAGGTTGACTGTAAAACTTTGCGAGAGCGATCAGCGCATTGTAGTTCTTCGGATTTGCTTCAACAGCTTTCAGAAAGTATGCTTCCTGCTGGGCCGGATTCTTCTCCAGCTCCGCGAGTTCGGCGTGGTCCAAGTAACCTTCGCTGGCGTTTAGAGTCGTGACTTTTTCCGCCAAGGCGCGTGCTTCGTCTTTACTTCCCCCCATCATGCCGGGCGCCTGAAACTTGTACTGCATCATGGAGTCCAGCGCGTCGAGGTTCTGGGGATCGAGTTCTAGGGCGATTTCCACCTCCTTTCGGAACTTCAGCGCCAGCGATCCTGCCGAAAACATGCTGGCCCGAGCCGCCATCTCTCCAAAGACTTGCCCCAGCTTCAAGTGGTAATCCGAGTTCTTGCCATCGAGATCAACGGCGTGCTGAGCCAACTGGAGCGCACCATCGAAATCCTTAAACGACATTTTCACTTCCGCGAGCAGATAGCATACCCGTGGGTCTTCGGGGTGAGCTTGGGCTTGGGGCTGAAGAATGGCGCGAGCTCTTTTCCAATGCCCCTCTGCGATCAGCGCTTGCGCGTCCGGGCGGTCGGCGGCAGAAGCGCTGGCACCGCCTTCCCGGGTTGCCAGCGGCCACATGATCAGGATTGCCAGAACGCATAGGTAGGCTTTGTGCGTCATCGTCTCTCAATACCCCAAATTTGATGATAAGGAAATTCAAGAATCCGGTCTACTTCGTAGCCAGCCAAGCCTCCCGTGTGGCCAACTGTTCCGGCGTCGCGGACGGCAAAGAGACGATGGAGTACAGGCTGCGTTTAGGCGGATCGAGGGTCACGGCAATTCTCTCACGGCGCCCATGCCGTTCCACGGTGACCGGAACATTGGCGCCCACCGGATAAGGTTTGAGGCGGGTCGCAATATCCTCAGTTGCCAGCGACTGGTCATCCACATCAACCAGCAAGTCGTCGCGGCTGAGTCCGGCCCGGTCGGCAGCACTGCCAGGCACAATCGAAAGAATCCGTGCGCCGCGGTTTTCCGGTTGCACGACTACCCCTAGCGACGGGGCGGCATCGGGCGGTGTTTGCTCGCGGAGCGCGAGTCCGGCCGTTGCCAGGGTCTGCCGATACGGTAGGGCATCGGTCCCACTCACGTAGTGCTCGAAGAAAGGTGCAAAATCCGATCCGGTGATGGAATTAAGCGCCTCGACCACGTCCTTTTCCTCATATCCCCTGCCGGGCCCGTAGTAGCTCGCGGCGGGAGCCTGGTAGAACTTGCTGTACATAAAGCGCATCAGGTCCAGCAGCGACTTGCGTCCCTGGGTGCGCGATCGGATTTCCAAATCGAGCAACATGGCTAACAGTGCGCCCTTGTCGTAGTACGAAATTGTTGCATTGGCGAAATTCGTTTCCTGCATCTGCGGGGAGCGGTCGAAGAACCAGGCATTGAAGCTTGACGATTCCGCCGACATCAGGTTTCTTCCCGGTTCTCGCTCCAGCGTGTAAATCTCATTCGCCAGATGACTGAGGAACTGCTCGCGTGTCCAGATTCCGGACTGGACGAGGAAGAGATAACCGTAATAAGTGGTGATGCCCTCGGCCACCCAGAGAGAGCGTGAGTAATTCTCGCGTGTGTAATCGAAAGGCCCCAGGGCCGCGGGCCGAAGCCGCTTCACGTTCCAGAGGTGGAAGAATTCATGGGCCGCTGTCTCCAGAGCGTCCTGCGTGCTGTCCCGCACACTGCCCTGAATGATGATCTGGGTCGAATTCAGATGTTCCATGCCGTCGCCCATCGAGATGTCCGGCACAAAATGGAAAATGAACAGGTAATGCTGAAAATCCGGCACTGGCATCGCTGCCATCTCGACGTGCACCAGCTTCTTCAGGCCGGCGAGAAGATGGGATCGATCGTTATCAAGGTCGTTGTAAGTGTGCACCGCAACATCGATCGTCTTCTCCTGCTCTTGAAATTCATCGAGGGAGCATTCACCGGAGATCTCAAGGGGAGTGTCTACAAGGAGGTCATAATTGCGCGTGGAAAATGTTCGCTCCGCCGCGGAAGTGGAAAACCCGCTGATGACCTTCCATTCCGCAGGAGCCTCAATTTTCAGCGTGACGGGGTCTGGCTTGTGCCCATCAACGTACATGAACACGGAGGGGCCATTCAGGTTCGCATGCACGCTGTCAACCTGGGAGAATGACCCGGTGAGATCGTTCGCAAACACTTGGTAATGCACATGGACGGTTCCCCCGGCGGGGCCGGCGTCCACTCGCCACGTCTGTTTGTCGAGTTTGATCCAGGGTAAAGCGTGATTGTCCGCGCCCTCAGCGGAGAATTCCTGAACATTCTTGGCAAAATCGTAAATAGCGTAGCGGCCGGGTCCCCAGGCCGGCATAACGAACCTAAGATCGTTCGCTTCCACTTGGCGGGCAATGATATCGATAGCCACCATGTGGGTTGTTGGGCGATCCACGCGCACGGTGTAGGCGAGGTCGAGAGGCCGTGAAACGGGTCCTTGCGCGGCCCTCGCCCCGTCGGCGCAACCTAGCGTGAAGCAGAGGAGCAACAGGAACCCGTAGATGCGCGAAGCATGGTTCGCCGTTACTGGCCGGCAAGTTTCAGGCTGGCGATTCGAGGCATAGCGCCGCATCAATAATCTCATCTATCGCATCCAAGCGTCCTTAATGGGTTGGTTCCAACACGAGCTTGTGAACGGCGGCCTTTCCGACGGCCGCATCGCTGAACGGCATGGGAAAGCTGTTCCCTTCGTACCAAGCGGAAAACTGGTCGCGGTAATAGGGGCTAAAAACCTGGCCCGACTCGCCCAGTGTTATGTTTTGCATGGACTGGTCCAAGTCGGCAAAATCCGCCACCATCCGCATCGAAGGTCCCAGGCTGGGAGTTGTTTGCTTCACGGTAGTGCCGGTTCCTGCCTGGGGGAACGGTCCCACGTCAAGCCATCTTCCCAAGAACGGCAATCCGCCGCTCAAGGGATGGTGAAACGTAAGGGGAATCGTATCACCCCATCGCCAAGCCGCGTGGTTCCGGCTGTGAACGAGGGATGGTATCTGGGCGACCCCGTCATCCAGGCTCTTCATCAGACTTACCTGGAAGTTTGCATCGCCCGGAGGGAGCCAGCGCGTGAGGTTCTGGCTCAAGACATTTTGGAGGAATACGGTGCTCATGGGCCAACGGTATCCGGAAAGGCCGTTGCCCAGTTTCGGCTTCAAGATGCGGGTAAGCAAGGCGCGCCGGGTAACTTCCAGGATCAGCGTGGCAGCGGAATCGGCGTGCGCTTCGCCGTCCCAGTCTTTCACAATGCTGAGCGCAAACTGGGCATCGGGGTTGGAAGGCGGTTGATTCGCGGCCGCCGCGAGCAGTTGTTGGGCCAGCCATTTATCCTCAAGGCTCAGGATATCGGTTTGAATCCGCAGCATGTCCGATGGTGTGAGGGCGCCCTTCTCGCTCAGAAGTTGAAATATTCTCGCGGTGCGGAAAGGAGCTTCCCACTTGGCGGTAATGAAATACGGATAATTGTCGGGAACAATGCGTCCGTTGGCGGTGGCGATGATTCCAGTCGGGGGATTGTAAGAGTGAGGAAGATCGTCAAACGGGATGAAGCCGGTCCAATCGTAGTCGTCGGTGCCACCGGGCACAGGGACGGCGCCGTTGCCGTGTTTGCGAATGGGAACCAGTCCCGCGGCGTAGTAGCCGATGTTGCCGTCGGCATCCGCGTATACGAAATTCTGCATGGGAACATTAAAGTCGCGGAGGGCGGCCGTAAATTCCTGCCAGTTGCTCGCTCGATCGATGCCCAGGAAGGGCAGTCGGACCGCGTGTGGGCTGAGCAACGTCCATTGCAAGGCAAGATCGCGGCCGCCGTCGTGAGAAATGATGGGCCCGTGCCGCGTTACCGTGACGCTGAAGTGATCGTCGTGCTGGTTGCGGACTTTGATGCTCTCGTCCCTTACCTCGGCATCCACCCACTGGCCGTCGTGCAGGTATTCTCTGGCGTTGGCGGGATTGAAAGTCTCGATGTAAAGGTCCTGAACGTCAGGACTCGTGTTGGTCACTCCCCAGGCGATGTGCTCATTGTGACCAATGATGACGAGTGGCAGGCCGGGAAGCGTGACGCCGGTTACGTTGAGCCCGGGCGCTTTGAGATGGACCATGTACCAGACGCTCGGGACGCTGTGGGAAATATGGGGATCGTTCGCCAGTAGCGGCTTGCCCGACTTCGTGTGCGAGCCGTTCACAACCCAATTATTGCTGCCCAATCCTCCGGGAAATTCCATTCTGGCTGGAAGCAATGCCTCGGCTAGAAGGTTGTCCGGGAAGGCGTCATGCTCAACCTTGGCTACAACCGCTTTCGGCCGCTGGGGGGACGAGCTTGGAACCTCGGCAACCGGCACATCGAGCGCCGAGTGGTCCGGGAACGCGTCCGCGAAAAGGTCCTTGCCCAATTTGGCGGCGATGTGCTCGCGCATTAAATCGCTCTCCCAGGTTTGGCTCAGGGCTGTCGCAAGGTTCAAAGCGACGGCCACTGAATCGATCGGGCGCCACGTTTTGGGTTGGTATCGCAGGAGGAGAAATTCTAACGGCAGACGGTCGCGATGGCTTTCGATGAAGGCATTGACGCCGCGGGTATAGGCATCAAGGAGACGCCGCTCCTCCGGGGAGAAGTCGGCAAGGGCGCTTGCCGCCACTTGCGGAAAGCCAAGCGTGCGGCTATCAATATCCAGGCGCCGGGCGCGATCGCCAAAGACCTCTGAAAGCTCACCCTCGGCATTCCTTCGGCTCAGGTCCATTTGCCACAGACGGTCTTGAGTCGTGACGTAACCCTGCGCGAAGAGGGCGTCCGCAACGGATTGGGCGCGGATGTGGGGAACACCGCGTGCGTCTCGCCAAACCTCCACCCGCGCCGAAAGTCCCGAGATGGAAATCGCGCCATCAAGCGTTGGAAGGCTTGAACGTACGCGCCATCGGAGCCACAACCCGCCGCCCACAACTGTGAGCAGCAACGCGATGACGATCAAAACGGACAGACGGCGGACCAAACGCATCATGGGTTTGTGGATACTACTAGAGATTGCACGCTGTTACAACCGGCGCAGACAGGCGGTGCTGTCCTCATTTGAGCCGAAGCGCCGGCTTCCAGCCGGCGCAGGAGCCGCCAAGATGGCGGCGTTACGCTCAAATTAGGACAGTACCAGACAGGCTCTATCGACAGTGCGCGGAGGGGCGGCTCGGCAAATAATGCACCTCACGCAAGGGCGGACTTCCAATCGTCATCCAAACGTAACTTGACCCCTGTTAGATTCCAAAGTTATAGTAAAAAGAGGGATATTTGGTAACCAAATTCATGTGTGCTGCATGATGCAAGTCATGGTAACCCCTCGCCTTCCAGCGTTTTCGGTTGACCAAACCGGCGTGCTTCCCGATGCCCCTCTTATTATGCTCGAAGGGCCGGGAGGGCAGACTTCGTGGCACAATTACGTTGTCGGGGCGATGATGACTGGATCGCACCCACGAGGAGCAAACCATTATTCGGCGTTCGAGCATCAATAACAGTAGGGTTTGATACAAGGCTTATTGAGCGATAGGGAAGAATGGTTAGGGAGAAAGATCAAGTGAAGGAACGGACCGACCACCTGCCTTGGTGACTTACTGAAGTCACTTCCGTCTAAGAACTCAGGGGCTTCGTTCTGGGGATGTCCCGAAATAGAAAGGCGCGAACTGGCACGGCGGTGGCGGACGCATTGAACGCGGCGAGGGGATATGTCCCGCCCGAATGCAACGATCGGTTAGGTAGACAGCCGGGCAAGCGGCAAAAAAACGTGAACCGGTCGCCTGAAGGAGGAAGACTAAATGAGATTTGGCAAACAGTTTTTGAGGGAGAACTTGGGCGGTTTGAGCCTGACTTTGATCGGGATTTTGACCCTGGGGCTGTCATTTATGCTCTACCAAGGGAACCGTCTGTTTCCGGGATTTGCTATGGCCCAAGGGAAAGCGTTGGATGGGCCTGATATCGATGTGCTGGACCGGCAGAACCAGGCGTATGAACGGATCGCCAAAGCTGTTTCGCCCGCCATTGTGGCGATTCATTCAACGCAAGTCATCAAGAACGCGCAGCAGTCGCCTTTTATGAACGACCCGTTCTTCCGGCAGTTTTTCGGGAACATCTTCCCGCAGGTTCCCCGCGAGCAGCGCGAACACGCGTTGGGGAGCGGCGTGATTGTATCCCCGGATGGATACATCGTGACCAACAATCACGTGGTAGCCAAGGCGACGGAAATCGAAGTGTTGCTCTCCGACAAACGGACATTCAAGGGCAAAGTTGTAGGGGCAGATCCGCAAACGGATGTGGCAGTGGTCAAGATCGATGGCACCGGCCTGCCCACCGCTCCGTTCGGCAATTCCGACCAGCTCAAGGTCGGAGACACGGTCATGGCATTCGGGAACCCCTTTGAACAGTATTTCACCGTGACGCGTGGCAGCGTGAGCGCGCTGGGCCGTTCCGGCAATCGCATTGAGGGGCAGAACGGAATCGAGGATTTCATCCAGACTGACGCCGCCATCAACCCCGGGAACTCCGGTGGAGCTCTCGTGAATGTCCACGGCCAAGTCATCGGCATTAACACTGCCATCTTGAGCGGCAATTCCGGCCCTGGAGGGGAGGGTGGATCCGTCGGAATCGGGTTTGCGATTCCCTCCAATATGGCCAAGCACGTCATGGAGGATTTGATCAAGACGGGGAAAGTAAGCCGCGGATACCTTGGCGTTCAGATCCGCGACTTGGACGATGGGTTGGCTAAGCAATTCAAGGTGCCGGATACTTCGGGCGCCCTAGCCGAGGACGTGACGGCTGGCGGCCCTGCCGACAAGGCTGGGCTCAAGGATGGCGATGTGATTCGCAAACTGAACGGCCAGGCCGTAACGGATGCCAGCCAACTTACTTTACAGGTGACGAACCTGAACCCTGGGTCCGAAGCCACGCTGGACATCCTGCGTGATGGACAGCCCATGACGCTCAAGGTGACCCTTGGCGAGCGTCCTACAGATTTCAGCAACGCTCGCGGGGGTGGTAGCGGTGGCGGCGGTGGCGTTCAGCAGGGGACGCTCCGTGGCATCGCCGTGCAGAACCTCACTCCCTCGATTCGCGATCAGCTCGGCCTGCCTGCGAACGTGACGGGCGTGGTGATCTCCCAGCTTGATCCCAATAGCCCCTCTGCGCAGAACGGTCTGCAGGAAGGCGATGTGATCGAAAGCATCAACCGGCAAGCGGTGCACAACGTTGGCGACTTCAACCGCTTGGCCTCTCAAGCCAAAGGCCAGACGCTGCTGCGCATTAACCGCCAGGGGACTGGCGTCTTTGTAGTCATCTCCCCGGACGATGACGGCGACGGGCAATAAACCAGGTGCTGGGGACTAGGGACGGGGTTCGGGGCCAAGGGGATATGGGGATGGTTTTTCCCCAGGCCCCAGCGCCCCGTCCCTTGCATAAACGTGGGGACCGCCCCAAAGGTGATGAGACTCTTGACGATGGTTCTGGTGGCGGTCGTGGTCGGAATTCTGATTGTCGCCGCCACCATCCGGGTTGTCGAGAACCGGCTTATCTACTTTCCTCCGCGCTACCCCGCGGGCTTCCCCGCACCTGAAACCTACCGAAGCGACGTCGAAGACGTCTGGCTCGTGACCGCAGACGGCGTCAGGATCAACACCTTCTACCATTCCAACCCCGCATCAAAACAGGTCCTTCTCTGGTTTCACGGAAACGCGGAAAACATCGGATACGATCTCGATCATTTGCGGGAGCTCGCACAGATTGGGGTGAACATCCTTGCCGTCGATTATCGGGGATATGGGAGAAGCGGGGGCAGTCCCGATGAAGCGGGAGTTTACCGCGATGCCGACGCGGCCTACGACTACCTCACAGAACAGCGGCACTTTCGCGCCCAGGACATCGTCATTTATGGGCATTCGCTGGGAGGCGCGGTGGCGGTAAACTTGGCGTCTCGCCGGCCGTGCGGAGGACTGATCGTACAAAGCTCGTTCACCAGCGCGCGGGCGATGGCGCGGCGAATGTTCGGAATTCCGCTTATTGAGTATGTCGTGAAGTCCCGCTTCGACTCGCTGGAGAGGATTCGCGAAGTGCGCGCGCCGATTCTGATCGTCCACGGCACACGCGATACGGTGGTCCCCTTTTCTATGGGTCAAGAACTCTTTACCGCGGCGCCGGAACCCAAGCGTTTCTTCCCCATTCAAGGCGCAGGGCACAACAATCTGATGGAAGTTGGCGGTGAGGGCTATCTCGCTTGTCTCCGGAGCATTGTCGCCGATTCCGCGCGCGAATAGCCGGACTTCTGAATGAAGACGGGAGACGCAGCTACGCCCTGGTGGCCGCGTCGGGTTTTGCCGGTCCGGCAGCCACCGGCCCTCCCGCTCCATGGCACTTCTTGTATTTCTTGCCGCTCCCGCAAGGGCAGGGATCGTTGCGCCCGATCTTTTCCCGCCGGATGACCTGCTGCGGTTTTTCCACTGCCCCTGAGCCGACGAATTGCATTTCCCGCTGCTCGCGCCGCTTGCGCTGCTGGTATTGCCGGATCATTTCCTCCTCTTCGTCCGGCGTGCGCATCAGGAAGAGGTAGCGCAGGGTTTCATCTTCCACGCGGTCCATCATGGCTTCGAACATCTCGAACGATTCGCGCTTATATTCGACCAAGGGGTCGCGCTGGCTGTAACCACGCAGGCCGATGCCTTCCTTCAAGTGATCCATGGCCAGCAGGTGATCCTTCCACTGGCCGTCCACCACCTGCAGCATCACCATGCGTTCGTGCATTCTCATGCGCTCCGAGCCCCACACTTGCTCGCGTTCGTCGTAGTGCGCGTGCACTAACTCCTCGATCTGAGCGGTGAGGTCGTCGAGGCGTTTGGGATCGTACGGAAGGTCGTGCTTTTTCAGATCGAGCCCGAATCTTCCCCACACATCCGTGCGCAGGCCGCTGGTGTTCCACTGGTCGGCGTGCTGGTCTTTGGGGCAGAATTTCTCCACCAGCCAGTTCACCACGCGGTCGGCAGCGTCGAGGACGAATTCCTTCTGATCGCTTCCCTCCAGCAATTGGCGGCGCAAGCCGTAGATGGTTTCGCGCTGCTTGTTCATCACATCGTCGTACTCAAGCAGATGTTTGCGCGATTCGAAATTCTGCGCCTCAACCGCTTTCTGCGCGGCCTCGATGCGTTTCGAGATCAGGCGGGATTCAATGGGGACGCCCTCTTCCATGCCCAGCTTATGCATGATGCTGGAAATGCGCTCGCCCGCGAAGATGCGCAGCAGGTCGTCTTCCAGCGACAGGTAAAACCGCGACGAGCCGGGATCGCCCTGCCGTCCGGCGCGTCCACGCAACTGATTGTCGATGCGCCGCGCTTCATGCCGTTCGGTGCCGAGGATGTGCAACCCGCCGAGCGCCACCACCTTGGCGTGCTCAACGTCGGTGACCGCCTTGAACCGGTCCACGAATTCCGCCCACTGCTTTCGCCAGGCGGCATAGGCTTCCACATACGCGCCGAAAACATCCGTCCCCGAACCTTCCGGCGGCCGCTCGGGGGGATCGGGGCTGATTCCCTGTTCGCGATACTTGTCCGGCGACTTGCGGAATTCCTCGCGCGCCATGGTTTCCGGATTGCCGCCCAGCAGGATGTCGGTACCGCGGCCTGCCATGTTGGTAGACACCGTGATGGCCCCGACGCGCCCTGCCTGCGCTACCACCAGCGCTTCCCGCTCGTGTTGCTTGGCATTCAGCACGTTATGCCGGACTTCTTTCATGCCCAAAACTTCGGCTACGCGCGCCGGCTGGCAACGATGTTCAACAAGATAATCCAGGACCGGAATACATTTCTCATCCGTGTTATTGGCAAGCGCTATAAGGTCGGGAAGAATGGATTCGTCCGCGGGCGGCAACCCATTATAAGGGTATCCCCGTTGCGCGCGTTTCAGCACCGCCTCCAGGAAAACCTTGCGCGTGCCGTTGGCGCCGGCCGCCAGCGTCTGGTAACGACCCTGGCTCAGCATCTCCTTTACCGTGGAGACCGACACGCCCGCGCGCGTCAACCAGTCGAGCGCCGGATTGGGCGATTGCGCCAGCCGCTCTACCCACATTTTCAGCTTCGGACCTTCGAGGCCCGCGGCCTTGGCAGCCTCCTGTAGCCGCATCGGTACCACGCCGGCCTTCTTCAGCGCCAGGCTCAATCGCTCGGACTTCTCGATGGCGATACTGCCCACCAGCACCGGCTGGCCGCACAGGTGGTCCTCCTTGATTTCGTCGATCACGGCGTTGAACTTTTCGCGCTCTGTGCGGTAAACCACGTCGGCGTATTCGTGCCGGATCAGGGTGCGATTGGTGGGAACGATGACGATTTCCAAGTTGTAAATCTTCTCGAATTCCGCCGCTTCCGTTTCCGCCGTGCCGGTCATGCCCGCCAGTTTCTTATACATGCGGAAATAATTCTGGAAGGTGACGGTGGCCAGGGTCTGGTTCTCGCTTTCGATCTTCACGCCTTCCTTGGCCTCGACAGCCTGGTGGAGGCCGTCGCTCCAACGCCGGCCGGGCATCAGGCGGCCGGTGAACTCATCCACGATGATGACTTCTCCGTCTTTCACCACATAATCGCGGTCCAGCTTGAAGAGCGTGTGGGCCTTCAGCGCCTGCTGGAAGTGGTGGTTGTACTCGATGTTGGCGGGGTCGTAAAGGTTCTCGAGTCCCAACAGCTTTTCCGCCTTGGCGATTCCGGCTTCGGTGGGAGTGGCCTGGCGGTGCTTCTCATCGACTTCGTAATCTTCTTTCTCGACGAGATGCGGAATGACCTTGTCCACGCGGAAATACTTGTCGGTGGCTTCGTCGGATGAGCCCGAAATGATCAACGGTGTGCGCGCCTCGTCAATCAGGATGGAGTCCACCTCGTCCACAATTGCGTAGTGGTGGGGCCGCTGGACGTAGTCCTTAAGGTCGAACTTCATGTTGTCGCGCAGGTAGTCAAATCCAAACTCATTGTTGGTGCCGTAGGTGAGGTCGCAGCCGTAGGCGGCGCGCCGCTCATCGTCGCTCAGGTCGTGGACGATCACGCCCACGCTCAGGCCCAGCAAGCGGTAGATCGGTCCCATCCAGGCGGCGTCGCGCTTGGCCAGGTAATCGTTCACGGTCACCAGGTGCACGCCTTTGCCTTCCAGAGCGTTGAGGTAGCAGGGCAGCGTAGCCACCAGCGTCTTGCCTTCGCCGGTCTTCATTTCCGCGATCTTGCCTTCGTGCAGCACCATGCCGCCGAGGAGTTGTACATCAAAGTGGCGCATGTTGAGTGTGCGTCGCCCCGCCTCGCGGCAAAGGGCAAAGGCTTCGGGAAGAATCTCGGCGAGCGTCGCCCCCCCGGCAAGGCGTTCCTTGAACTTGGCGGTACGTAAAGGAAACTCGGTGTCCGGGAGCGTCTGCATCTCGGGTTCGAGAGAGTTGATTTCCACCACCCGGTCGCTCAGACGCTTCAACTCGCGCTCGTTCTTCGTTCCAAAAACCTTGCCTAAGGCGAACTGTAGATAATTTCCCATAATCTATTGATGGTTTCCGTGCTGACACTCCAATCTAATCTATTGTAAGGCCCCGTGCCGAAGTTGACAAGGAACGGGCGGATTGGGTGCTGTCCTAATTTGAGCCGTACCGCCGGCTTCCAGCCAGCACAGGAGCCGCCAAGATGGCGGCGTTACGCTCAAATTAGAACAGCACCCCGGATCGGGTCATCCGGCCATCGGGTTATTGGGTGATTTAGCGATTGGCGATCTGTGATTGCGTGTCACTTGTCGCTTCCCTTCAAATGTGCCGCGTGCGGGTGGCTCAGTGTCAACCTGTGGGCCTCTTCGTCAGTTTCCAGCGCGCTGCCATCCTGAGCAGCACCGAAAGGATCTTGCCCCGGTCCGCCCTTCCACCTTCATCATTCACAATTCATGATTTCCGTGGCCTTCTTCTTTGCTTTCAGTAACTTATCCGAAAATCGCGCTAACTAGCTTTTTTTCATCGACTTACTGGGAGCACTTTTCCTGCCCCTTTGTTTTCAACAAACTATTGGGAGCACCCTTCATTTTTAACATCTTTTTGTGTTGGTGATTTTGAGAGCGCGTTCGGGAGTTTAGGAGACTTTCTTGGAGCGGCACTGCTTCGCCGGACCTTCATCGCACTTCTAGCCTATACCCATCGACTCGGTTTGTCAAGAGACAAACTGTCCCATGAGCCGATTAGAGGATTAAGTTGAAGAAGTTGATTTGAGCAACCTGGGAAACGTGCAGGGAGGCAAGCTGGCGCGACCGTCCCTTTAGCGCCTGCGCCACTCGGTTTTTCCGTCGAAAACGCCCCCGCTCGTCACGATGTACAGCCGAGGGCGAAACCCAGCGCGCCACAGAGCTCTTTCATTCGCTCTGGGCTCAGCGTCGCCACACGACGGCCCAGATGAATCTTCGATACGGTGACGAGGTTGTGCAGATTAACGGCGCACGCACCCTTCATCCCGTCCGCTTCGGACAGTCGGACCTCCGACGGCACACCGCGGATCGTCGAAGTGATGGGTGCCACCGTGACGGTGGACAAGTACGCAATCGCGCTCTCGCGTGTGAGCACGACTACGGGTCTTTGCTTGTCCGGACGCGGGAACTGATAAAGGCGAACTTCTCCGTGTGCTATCGCTCCGGCCACGCTGCAACTCGCTCCCAATCTGCCGCCTCGATGGAAACGTCCGGATGCTCCTCGTAGCCCGTGCGGTCGCGGACCTCGAGTTCTCGCGTCTCCAGATGTTTCAGGTGTTCGCGCAGCGCCTCGCGCACTAGCGCCGACCGATTCACCCGCGCGCGCCTGGCGGCTCCATCCGTAGCGCGGAGTAGTGCCGAACCTAGGACGACTTGAATGGTTTCCATACTGTGGAGTATACTCCACACTGAACTCAACAGTCCATGTGCCTGTGCCCAGCGTAACGCGGAATCGCAGAATCTCTTCGCGGGCAGGGCGGGGAGGCGTAGACCGCAGCTCTGCGACTCACGTCCGACGCCACTCCGATCCGGGTCCCCATACACGTTGACGACGTGAGGTTGCCGCTCGGTTATTGGGCATCAAAAAGCCCATGGACACAAGGGAAGTGACGGCGGCCGTCCGCCGTCGTTTCTGATCGAACATCGCGGTTCTAAGCTTCGAGAGCAGTTCGTGTATCGGTCCATCCATAGGCCACTTCAAAAAGCCGTTCATTGCCGATCTGGACTTCCCTTTCGCGCAGCACTTTCCCGCCCAGCGCTTCGTAGAGATGCCGCGCAGGATTAGCCCTCAAGACCCAGAGGAGCAAAGATGTGAAACCACGCTGTTCAAGCTCTCGCGCACAAGCCCGAAAAATCCCGCCTCCAGCCCCTTGTCTTCGGTGATTTTGCAGCAGGTAAATCGCGTAAATCTCGCCTTTATAGCAGGATTGTCACCACAACAAATGGTAGCTAACAAACGCCAGCCGCTGGCTGTCGGGCGACCAGGAAGGAACATTGATCGTGCCTTGTCCGCCGAACAGCCTAGCCAGCACCGTGATCTTTTTCTCGCCTCCGAGCGGCATGAGGCGAAGCATCACATCCTTGTTTTCCGGATGGCCGGTGACGTCCTTTTCATAGGTGAGAAAAGCCATCCACTTGCCGTCCGGCGAAATGTGTGCGAACCAATTGTTGAAGCCGTCGGAAGTCACTTGTTCCTGGCTGCTTCCATCCGGCCGCATTCGCCAAATCTGCATGGCGCCCGTGCGCACGGAGTTGAAATAGATGTAGTTCCCGTCGGGAGAATACTCCGGGCCGTCATCGAGTCCCTCGGCCGTGGTCAGTCGCGTCTCTGCGCCGCCCGCAGCGGGAATGGTGTAAACGTCGAAGTTACCGTTGCGTTCCCCGCAGAAGGCCAGCGTCTTGCCGTCGGGCGACCAGCCGTGGCAATAGGAGGGCGAACCGTCGGTGACGCGGCGCGGTTTGCCACCGGTCAGAGGCACGATGTAGATCATGGACTGGTGGTCTCCCTGCGACGAATCGCTGATGGCCAGCAAAGTTCCGTCCGGGGAGAGAACGTGATCGTTGTTGCACCGCGTGGCAAAGCCGGTGTCGATGGTCTCCGGCCGGCCGCCGGCCGGGGGCAGGCGTTCGATGTGCCCACCGCGATTGAAGATCAGCCAATTGCCGTCGCGCGTCCAGTTGGGCGCTTCGATGCGTCCCGGCGTAACGTAGATGGCCCGCCGGTCGCCCGAGGCAATGGGCACGACCTCGAGAGTGCTGTAAAGTGCGGGTTGACTCGGTGCGCCAGCGTTGGAAGCTTCCAAATCGACGTGAGAGAATACGGCCCGCTCCACCACATCCTTGTCGTGGGAGCAGACACCGATTCCCACGTAAAATGGCGCCTGAAAGGGAATTCGCGGCGATCCCCCCGCCAACTGGAGTTCCTCGCCATCGCCCAAAAGCATGTGGAAGTAGTCTCCGCGCTTCTCAATCCGCAGGCGCTTGGGCGCGCTGATGTTGGCTTGCACCTCATGCGTGGTGGCGCCCTTCTCCTCTCGGAATTGCAAGGAAGTCAATCCAACTCCGTGGAGCGCCACGTCGGCGTAAGGAGAGTCCGCATCCAGGCTCTGGCGGATCATCAGCACCGCCTTGCGATGTTCGTTCCCGCCCGTGCCCAGGAAAGAGATGTCGGCGGTGAGAGTGACATCGCCCGAAACCTGCTTCCAGGCGAATTGGAAAGCGTCGGAGCTAAACCACATGTTCTCGCCGCTGCCGGCAAGCGTGTAGGTGTCTTTCGCCGCGTCGTAATCCGTGGACCCGGCGTGGAGAACGGTGCCGATGTCGCGGTGGTCCGGAAACAGTCCCCCCGTCGTGCCTGCACTCTGCGCGCGGAGGCGGATCACGGTGATGCCAACGAATAAAAACATTGCCGCTAATGCCACCAGCAGCCATATCCTTGTTTTGTGCATGAGAGAAATCCTCCACATCAGTGATTCAGCCGCCGAACGTGCAGGGCCCAACGGCGATGGCCCTGGCCGAACGCCGTTCCGTCCTACGAAGTACGCCAAGACTCTTGGCGCAAAAACAGAAATTTACCGTAGTGCAACGCAGACCTGTTTGGCAGGTTCGCGTTTCGCCGCGAATGATACCAGAAGGGCGCGGACCTAATCCACAAGTCCTCGCTGCTCTAAACTTCCTACCGTCAGCTTCCCTGGCTCGGAAGTACGTGCGTCACCATACTGGTGTATAATGGTGCTATGTCTGCTTCTACCAAAGTGGTTCGCCAGACCGTGGGCCTTCCGGCAGACACGGCGCGGCATGTGCGCAGCCTGGCGAAGCAGCGCCGCCTTAGCGCCAATCGGATCATCGTCGAGCTTGTAGAAGAAGGGATCGAGGCCCAAAAGCGCAAACAGAAAGAGTTCTTCGATCTCGCCAAGCGTTTCCGCGCCGCAACCGATCCTGAAGACGTTGCTCGCCTCGGGGATGATTTGGGCCGCATGGTTTTCGGCGACTGATGCCCTACCTCGAAACCTGGAATAAATTCCCGCCCGCAATCCGCCAACACCTGATCGACAGGATGAAGGATCGCCGCATCAACAGTGCTGACCTTAATAAGCTCCGGATTTGGGTCGAATCCCACCCGCTTGTGACGGTTAACCTTTGTCTTCATAATGTCTCCGTTCGCAGTGTCGGTGCCCTCGCATTGTAACGCGACCTCTGAAGTCGCTTACATCTTGGGCCAACTCCCTGGCGTGGTCACGGAAGAGCACGTGTCGCGCGTCTTTGCTTCGTGCTAGATTATTGAGGGTGAATCGACCGCGATGAGCCAATGCACAAACTACTTGCCACCGGGCGCGCAGCCCCGGAATCGCGGAGCCTGAGAGGCGCAACTCCAAGATTAGACGAGCTGCGTAGCTTGTTTCCCGTGCCCCGTGTCCCGAATCCCGGCCGAGGGTGAATCGACCAGCATGACTCAACGGCGCAGTTTCGCATGGATGGACCTTCTGTGGCTGGCGTTTCTGGCCATTTTGGCTACCCTCCCGCCCCGCTTGGAAATCCACAAGTACCCTATCCTCCTCGCCATCGGCGCGCTCCAAATCTTCGAATATCGCCTCCTGGAATGGAATCCTGAACGAGGACGCAGCTACAGCGTGATCCTGAAAATCCTATTGGGGACCCTGCTGTTGGATCACACGTGGGTGGATAACACGGGGGGGATTGGGAGTCCCTATTATCTGATTTACTTTGTGCCGGTGGTTACGGCGGCCCTGTACTTTGAGCTTTGGGCGACGCTGGCTTGGACCATCTTGACCTCCGCGGTCTACTGCTCTTTCGTCGGTTGGGCGCTCCTCGAAAACATTGATCCATCAACCGGCCTCTCAACGGTGGAGGTAACGGCGGACACCATAACGCAGTTGGCCATCCGAAACTTATTTTTCTGTTTGGCGGCCGTGGTGGTAAACCGCTTCGTGACGGAAAACCGCGAGCAAGTGAAGCGCTACCGGCAGCTCGCCGAGACGCTGGCGGAGACCAACCGGCGGCTCGAGCAAGCGCAGGAAGAAGCGCGCCGTTCAGAACGCCTGGCAGCACTGGGGCAGCTTTCCGGGGGGTTGGCGCATGAGTTAAGGAATCCGCTAGCGGTCATCAAAGGCTCGGCGGAAACCTTGATGCGCAAACTCGCGGGTTCCGACCCTATCACCACCGAGATGGCGGGATACATTTCCAGCGAAGTCAATCGAATGAACGCGCTCGTGACACGCTTTCTCGACTTTGCCCGGCCCCATAAACTCGAACAACAACGGGAGCAGATTCCCCCGTTGATCGAAAGGGGATTGAAGGCCGCGCGTGACCGCTGGCCCGACGCCAAGGTGGAAGTGGAACGGCAATTCGCGCCGGACCTGCCGCCAGTCAACCTCGATGGCGACTTGATGGAGCGAGTGTTCGCTAATCTGGCGCTCAACGCCTATGAGGCCATGGGTCCAAGCGGTGGGAAGCTGCGCGTGTCCGCCGTTCCCAGCTCCTACGCCAAGCGCGGCATCGAGATCACTTTCCAGGACTCCGGCCCAGGCATTCCGGCCGAACAACGCGAGCAGATCTTTAATCCCTTCTTCACCACCAAGGAAACCGGTGTGGGGCTGGGGCTCTCCATCGTTTCGAAGATCATTGACGACCACCGCGGATCGATCCGAGTGACGAGCGAACCCGGCAAAGGCGCGTGTTTCCACGTGTTTCTGCCCGAGGGCGGGCTTGCGGAAGCAGGCGGATGAACGGGAGACAGTGACGGCAGATGGGCAGATCGGCAGTAGGCAGATGGAGAAAGTCAAAGGGCAAAATGACGGGCACAACGCTGAGGGCAACTTCGGTTTTGACTTTTCATTCGTTACGCCCTGGCCTTTGGGTTGCCTATCTGCCTACCTGCCCACCTGCCTACTGCCCGTTCCCTATTTCGGCTGGAACGCCTCGCCACCTTGGGGCGAGAACTTAGTGAGCGCGGCGTCCAGCGCCTGGGCCGCGGCCGGTACAGGCACCACAGTCTTAAAGAGGATGTCCTCCGGGGGGACATTGCGGCCGTAAAGCTTCTCGTTCGACTCCTTGTCTTGCTTGAACATCTGCCCGTCCAGCGAGACACCGGCAAAGGCGCCGCGTGCGCGAGAGTAGGTCAGCATCTCCGCATGAAGTTGCAGGTCCGTGGCGCCCTGCGCATCGCGGCCCACTGGACCGCCGGCGGCGGAAGCGTCGGCGCCGATCTTGGTCGAGTCATGCAGCAGTTTTTCCGCACCCCGGCCGTTCATCACCAGCAAAACGAAATCCGTGGCTTGACCGCCAATCTCGAAGCCCACGTTGGCGCCGCCCACCGTAACCATCGAAGGCGCGCCCCAAGGACCGTTGCCACCGGTCCGGCAAACCATCGCGCCGCGGCCATAGCTGGCGCCAACCCCTAGCGCGAGTTTTTTTTCGGAAGGGATCACAGCGACGCAAACGGACTTGTTCATCAGGTCGTGCGGGATGCCCTTTTCGGGAGTTCCCATGATGTCGGTTAGTACTTCCGCGGACTTCTCCAGCCGCTCCACATCCTTATCGGCCGCGAAGCCCACCTGCAAAGTTCCCCATAAAACGAGTGAGAGGCCGATTGCCAATCCGTATCGCATTTGCATGTCCTCCAGGAGATTTTGGGCTACGACAATTCGTAACCACCGGTTTTTGATTCCAGCCCTGCAACAGTACCTGCAGTCCTATTTTGCCACAGTCGGGAAGGGCGGGGGGAATGGATTTATCGATCCACCGGGCTGGTGGAATATGTACTCTCCGGCATGGACCCTGCTTGGGTGGAGAAACAGCGCCGCAGAACTGCGAGGTGCCGCCCTGCGGGTCGATCCTTGGAAGTTACTCGAACTCGCTCAGATCGATTCCCTCCAACTCCTGATCGTAGGTCTGGTTGGAGGCCAGCAACTCATCCCAGGTCATTTCCCTTCCGGTATAGGCGGCTTGACGAGCCAGAATGGTGCTAAGCGTTGTTTCGGCGCCCATCGCCGCTTGGTTGTGGAATTTGCCGGTTGTAATGCTCTCAATGAAAGCCTTTTCCTTTTCCGGATCGGCTTGTTCGAGGGCATCGGGAGAAACGCCGCCGGGTTTCGCTGTGGGCGGTGCGTCCGCGGCCGAGTAAATATTGGCGTGCCCGGGCCGCGATGCCGCCGCCGAGACGCTGCCGTCCCATTCCCAAGGCGTTTCGCCGTAAATCCCCACCACGCCCAGGTAATGCAATTCCGCGACGCCGTTCGCGCCGAATAGGCGAATGCTGACGTCGCTTAGCGCCTTGCCTCCCTGAAAGGAATTGAGATTCAGATGCACGTCGTTGGGATAGGTAAATGTAATGTCGTAGTGGTCCCAACAGTCGCCCGCATCCTCCCTGATCCTGCGCCCGCCCGTCCCCACGGCTTTCAGCGGATGCGCCTGCAACATCCAGTTGCACAGGTCTACCAAGTGAATACTTTGGTCCACCAGGATGTCGCCGGAAATGACGCGGTCCCAAAAGAACGTCCGAATGCGGCGTTCGAGAGGCGAGGCATTGGGAAAAGGCGGGTAGAAAGCGCCTGTCGATTGGTAATAGGCCGCGCCACAAGCGAGTTTACCCAACGCTCCTCCGTGGACCCGCCGCGCCAATTCCGCATAGGGCGGCGCGTGACGGCACTGGAAGCCGACGTCGAGACTGAAACGATTTTGTACCTTTTCGCCAATTCGCATCACGCGCTTGCACCCGGTTACGTCCACTCCCACAGGTTTCTCACAATAGACGTGCTTTCCCGCGTCGACGACGGCCTCCAGGTGTCCGGGATGGAAAATGTCGGGCGTGGAGATTTGCACCATGTCGATGTCCGGGCAGTTTGCCAGGGCCTGATAAGCCCGCGGCCCGCGAAACATCAGCGTCGGGTCAATGGGCGCATAACCGTGCCTGGCGTTGACGGCGTCAAAGTGCCGCTTGCCCTTGTCCAACTGGTCCTGCAAGAGGTCGGCCAACGCCACCACTCGCGCCGTCGTGTGGTTGGTAAACGATGTGGCGACAGTTGTGCCGCGATGCCCGCAGCCGAGCAGCCCCACTCGAATTGCGGAGTTCGCCGCCGTGCCGCGCACAAGTTGCGGTTTGACGATCATGATCCCGGCAGCGCTCGCGGCGCCCAGGAACTGCCGCCTGCCCATTTTCTCTTCAGGTCCTGTCATTTGTGTTCCTCCTGTGTTTGCCGGATGGACTGGATCGAGCGGCACGGGTCATTGTGTGATCGGCAATTTACTCGCCCTGGAAGCTTCGGGGCGTACGTGAGCGCCGGTTAGTTGAAAATGCTGTGGGCCTACGTCCGGAGGTTCGCGCCGCACTTGCGGCATTGGGATCGCCGGCGGGCGTTCAGCGTGCGGCACTCAGCACATGTCAGGTACATGGCGCGCGCAAAGAGCTGGGTGGCGACGGCGCTGAACCCCAAAATCCCCACTGCCAGGGCGATGTTCAGCAGCGTCTGTCGCATGGTCCATCACTTTCCCAGGGAAGCTCGCGCCGTGCGGACGGCCTCCAGGTACAGGCGCGCGTTTTCGGTAATCACCTCGACCTTGCCTTCACGCAGGGCCTTCAGGTTCACCAGTTCGCCGCCCACCGCGACTGCCGCCGCTCCTGCCTTAATGAACTCCGGAGTTGTCTCCAGATTCACGCCGCCTGTCGGCACGAACTCAATCTGCGGGAAGGGTCCCTTGAGCGCCTTGATGTATTTGGCGCCTCCCACCGGTCCACAGGGGAAGATCTTCACCAGGTCCGCGCCCGCCTGCCACGCGGTAACGATTTCCGTCGGCGTCAACGCCCCGGGCATGCAGGGTTTGCTGTACCGGTGCGACAACTCAATGACCTGGAGATTTAGCGACGGCGTCACGATGAATTGCGCGCCCGCCAGCAGCGCCGCCCGGCAGGTTTCAGGATCAAGAATCGTGCCGGCTCCCAGCAGAACCTTATCACCGAACTGATCCGCTACTTTTTCCAATACTCGAATGGCGTTGGGAACGGTCATCGTGACTTCCAGGATGCCGATATTACCCGCAATGATCGCGTCCGCGGCCAGCAGGGCGTCTTCGGCCGAAGGTGCGCGCACAATCGGCACCAAGCCGACTTCGCGAATCAGTCCAAGGGATTTCTCTTTTGACCATGACATGGGTTTTACCTTTTCTCGTTAAGCGTGTTGAATTTCGCCCTTCTCTTTGGGGCGATCCTTTACCGCGCTACCCGCAGGCTGGAGCCTTTAAGCAGGCTCTCCACCTCGGCCAGGTTCGCCCAATTAAAATCACCGGGCATCGAATGTTTGAGGGCGGCAAAGGCATTACCATAGCGGACGGCGGCTTGGTACGAATCCTTCTTCAACCGGCCATAGATGAAGCCGGCGCTGAAGGAGTCGCCGCCTCCGAGACGATCCACAATTTCGAGTTCGTATTTCACATCTTCGAAGAACTCGCCGTTGCTATAAGCGATGGCGGTCCAGGTGTTGCGCCACACCAGGGGGTTCTCACGCAAAGTGATGGCCACGGCCTGGAATTTGAATTTTTCCTGCAAGCGCTGCGCAACCTGCTTGTACGTCTCGGCGGAAACTTGCGCGTACGTCTTCTGGCCGCTCTTGTCTTCGGCGTTGATTTTGAACACGACGTTGGTATCTTCTTCGGTCGTGATCAGGACGTCCACATATTCCATCAGAGGTTCTTGCACAGCCTGCGCCTTTTCCGGCGTCCACAGTTTTCCGCGATAATTGAGATCATAACTGACCGTCAGACCTGCCTGCTTTGCCGCCTGCAAGGCTTCGCGAGTGACCGCGGCGGCGGAATCGCTGAGCGCCGGCGTGATGCCGCTAACGTGAAACCAGCGCGCCCCTTCCATGACTTTTTTCCAATCCACTTCGCCGGGCCGGATAGCACTGATGGCGGAATTCCGGCGGTCATAGAGCACACTACTCGGGCGCGGCGCGGCGCCGAATTCCATGAAGTAAAGGCCGGTCCGGCTCTCGCCATCAGATGTCCACACCAAAGACGAGGTGTCCACGCCAGACTGGCGGACGCGATTCTGCACAAGGCGTCCCAGGGCATTCTGGGGAAGGCGGGAAACCCACGCGCTCGACAAACCCAGGCGCGCGACTCCCACGGCAACGTTCAACTCTCCCCCACCCACCTGGACGTCCAGTGTCGCGGTCTGCTCCAAGCGCTGAAAGTGCGGAGGCGACAAGCGTATCATCGCCTCACCAAAGGTTATGATTTCCGGCACGACATCCTCCCAGTTCGAAATTTGCCTCTAAGAACAACCGACTACTATAGAATGTTTGTGGCCATTTGTGGACCCTTTTTGCTTTTCACCGGCGGAGCCTTTGCCCATGAACGGCAATTGATTCGCGCTGCGACTTGAAACAGTCGTACCCCACGGGTACTGCCCCGATTTCGGATGTAGCGCTGGGCTTGAGCCCGGCATGTGCCGCCCTAAGAGTCTTCTCCTCCCCTCCCGGAATTCCGTCCCGTGCTTCGGCCCCCAATCCCTGTGGCGTGCGGCGAGTTGCACCCCTCTCGCCATAGCGTCGACATAACCGGGTGCATTCTCGCGCCCTGCCCCCGCCAACAATGCCGATGCGAATCTGCCCCACCGCCTCCGCTGCGCCCGGACTAACTATTTCGCGTACCTCCAACCTCGGATGCGGAATCGCTGCCATCCCGTTGGGTGTGCGACATAGAATTTAGGGTTAAGTGGCCAAAGCTGGCTGACGATCCTCCCCGTAATCCTCAAAGCGGCCATTGAGGCAAGCGCAGCGGAGGGCGAAGATAGCGTTGGCGCCTCGGATGGTCCAGAACCTTCCCGAGCGCTTGAGGCGAGAAGCGACCACGGTTTTGCATCCGGCTTCGATGACCCCCAAGCCCACAAAGAGGTGCTGGCGGCGGAACTGGGGGTAACGCATGCGCTCCGCATTCCTCTCAAAGTAGTCCGCCTCGGTGTGGAATTTCGCCGTGACTTCGGAGTGGTTAGATTTGATCGCACGGAGTACGCCCACGAGCTTTTCGATTTTTCCCTTGTCCTATAGACGCTTCTGATGGAGCTTCATCCAGCCCTCGCGCTTTCCTTCCTCGTTCGGGAACAGTCGGCGCGCCAACTCCCACAGATGCTGACGCGCGTGGTAAAGATCGACAATCGGCATCGCGCCGGGAAAGTGCAAGGCGGCCAGATTCCCAATCCATTCCGCCTTTTCGCCCATCACTACCTGCTTTTGGGCGCGGCTCCAGCCCCGTTGCCAGGCTTCCCGGTAAAGGCGTCGGCCGAACTCCTCGGCGGTTTCCACCGCGCCGGTATAGGTAGCGGAATCGGGAGCGCGGATGGGGTAGCCCTCCAGATCCCACGTGGTTTGGGTGAAGACGCACCCCAACTTGACTTCCCGCGTCTGCGCCGGTTGGCCCGCAATTTTGCCTTGCCGGCCCCGCGTCTCTTTCTTCACCACCGGCACTCCCGTCCCATCCATTTGCACGTAGAGGATGGGAATCGGCTCCCCCGCAACGGCGGGAAGGTCCAACGGCAGGGCTTTCGGGATTTCCCCTGGCTCGCGCCGCGCGATCTCGGCGCCGAGGGCCTCCGCCGTACGCTCCACCGATTGGGCGCACCTCCAAGTCGGCGAGGACTTTCATTTGTTCCCGCCCACGATCGAAAGGCGCCTCCTGGCCCACCAGGGCCTGCATGCGGCGCACTCCCGGGAAGGAATTCCGTGTTGGCGATGTCCCGTTCGCGATCGGCGGGGAATTGGCCGGCCTGACAGTGCGGGCACCAGTCGTAGGGGCGGGAGACTTCCACCCGGCCCACCACGGTGAGCACGGGCTTGCAGCGTAACCCGCCATAGTGAGCCAACTGAACTGAGCTTCTGGAAGCGACGAAACTCGGCGACCTCCTTTTGCGCTTTGCGGAAGGCGGCGGGGCTGGGGAAATTCTCCGTGACGGTTTTGCCCGCGACGCGGCGGGTGAGGAGGATTTGGGGATCGTGGCCGGGGTCGTGGGGCTTGGCGCAATGGCAGGTGGGCTTACCACAGCGGCGCACCACGGCGGTAATCGGGCCCGGGCGCAGATCGCCCAGGCACAAAAACTCCTGCGGCAGATGGGAGCGGTCAGCTTCTAAAGCCGAGAGCGCATCAGGCATCGGAGCCTCCAATCGGAGCATCTCTATACGCTCAGAAAGATAGCACCAAAAAAGGAAAATTCCCCGCTCCTAACTTCCATGTCGCGCACCCGCGGCGGTTCGTGATATTGATGGAAATAGAAACCGGGAGGTAGAATAAAGTCAAAGCACGCGTTGACTTTCGCGTACCTCTAGGTTAACTTCAGCAATGGGACTTGCGTCCCCTCCCGTACCTTATGACTCCTGAGAGTAGTGTGGTTGAGGTAACACTCGAAAGCGACCTTAAGAATGTTGAGGTGGCGGAGGAGATTACCCGCCGCGTGGCAGGCACCGCAGGATTCGACGAGGACGAACAGCACCGCATTGAAATGGCCGTGCACGAGTCGATGATCAACGCCATCTGGCACGGAAATAGGAATGATTCCAGCAAGAACGTTTGGTTGCAGTTTAAAATACTTAGCGACCGGCTGGAAATCCGTATCCGGGACCAGGGAACCGGCTTCGATCCGAAACACATTCCCGATCCGCTGGAAAATGAAAACCTGCTGAACGTGTCCGGGCGCGGCATCTTTCTTATCCGCACCTTTATGGACGAGTTCCGGGTAGAGTATGTCAGCGGCTCGGGGACAGAAGTGACGATGGTCAAACACTTAAGTTCCGGAATTCAGACTAAACAAGGAGGAACCGACCGTGAGCATGAAAGCCACAATACGACAAGTTGAATCCGTGACGGTCGTCGATGTCAGCGGCAGAATCACTTTGGGAGAAGGGTGCACGCAGTTGCGGGAGCTGATCCGCGACCAATTGAGCAAGGGAAACAAGAATATTTTGCTAAACCTTGCTGACGTCACCTACATCGACAGTTCGGGGATCGGGGAACTAGTGAGCGCCTACACGGGTGTGTCGAAGCAGGGCGGAGCCTTAAAACTTCTCAGCCTTACGAAGAAGGTTCATGACCTGCTGCAAATTACTAAACTCTATACGGTCTTCGACGTCCATGACGACGAAGCCAAGGCGATTAGCAGTTTCGCCAAACCCGCGAGCGTTTAGCGGAACGGCCCCGCATCACGAAAGACGGCGTGACAATGCCGTTGCGGTTTTTAGCGATTCATCCGAGCCGGTCCACTGGCAAGCGGGCGTTCCACCAGAAAAATGCCGAACGCGTCGCCTCAACCAGCCGGACCGGCGCTTCCCCTTCTCCGGCAAGAGTTCACAGTACAACCCTCACCAAACGGGAAGCCCATGCCAATGGGCCTGCTTCACGGCGGGCAAGACACCCTATTAATTCACTGCCGGACCGGCGCTTCTTCCTGTGAACAACCCGGGAAGCACCCAGCCACCTATGTTGCCCGACCCTTCAACTGCCGAGTGACGAGATAAACCCGCGGGTTTCCATCGCTAATTAGCCTGCCTGTCGAGCTGGAGTTCTAGCTCCTCCGACGGAGGGAATATCCCCCAAAAGAGTTAAAATCGGAGAGTGCCCCTCCCGCTGAAGCGCGAGCTCGCAAATCTTTGGCCATTCCGACGCCGCTTGCCCCCGGATGGCAGGCTCGGGACGAGAGGGAAGAGAGAGGATCACAGGTTGGAGCAACAGCGCCTTCAAATTGCCACCGATAATGTGGATGAGCTCGCGTTAGGCGCCGAGGAACTCTTCGCTCCCTGCCTTATCGCATACGACCTAGAATGTGGCGGGCGCAATAAGTCGAGCCAACGGAGGAGAGCAGCGCAAGCAAGCTTCCCCTTCCCAAGCACTTGTGATTCCAGCGCACACCGCAAGTGCCCCGACGGCAGGAGTTTCGACTGACTCGAAACAGTCTAACTGAAATCCCAGGGTGGACGTCCAAGTGTCTTGAATGATTTTGTAAAGAGCCTCCTCTGGAACCGGCATAGCAACTCCTCACGTTCCTCGCACTCGATAACAGGTGGCCCGCTCGAACTGCACACGCTCAAAGGCCTCATCGATGCTGAAGGTTGTCTCCGCCCCGCCGAGGAAGAGATACCCATCGGGCTTAAGGACCTTTCGAACCTTGGCAAGGATTTCTCTTTTGGTTTCCACACCAAAGTAGATGAGCACGTTTCGCATCATCACCATGTCCATCGGCGGCAGACGCGGCCAGGCGCCGGCAAGGTTTAAGATCTGGTAATCCACCATCTGGCGGATTTCGTCTCGCAAATACCAATCGCACCCCCGCTTTTGAAAATACTTAACCAACAAGCCGGCAGGAAGGCCGCGGTTCACCTCAAGTTGGCTGTACCGGCCCTCGCGCGCACGGGCAAGGATGTCGGTGGAGAGGTCGGTGGACAGGATGTGAACTCTCCAGCTTGTCCATTGGGGAAAACTCTCGCGGATCAGCATGGCCAGGCTGTAAGGTTCCTGCCCCGAGGAACTGGCAGCACACCAAATGGTCAATTCTCTTTCCTCCGCTCGCCGGGCGAATAAATCCGGCAGCACGAACCGCTTGAGAGCGTCGAAAGGATGGAAGTCGCGAAAGAAAGAGGTCTCGTTTGTGGTCAAGGACTCCACGGCGCGGCGATGCAGACCGTGAAAGGGCTCGGACTGCATTTTCCGCACAAGAAGTTCAAGTGAAGCGAACCCCTCGCGTCGAGCTAATGGCGCCAAGCGGGATTCGACAAGATACCCCTTGTCCTCCTCCAACACAATCGCCGATTCATCGAGGACAAGGCGGCGAATGTAATTGAATTCCGGTATGCTGAGGGTCATCTTGGCTTACTCGACTCCACCACTCAGGCGGACGGATTTGAATATCGCAGGCGATTCCCGGCCGTATCGGACTCGTCGGACAATTTCCACACCGAGTTGATCGAGCGGCAGAACCTTGTCGGCCAGACCGGCGTTTGCCACAAATCCGGGCATTCCCCAGACTACGCTCGTCGCCTGATCTTGAGCCAGGATCTGCCCGCCCAGCTCGCGAATATGTTCGCAACCGCGGAGGCCATCCTGACCCATCCCCGTCATCACGACGGCAAGGACGTGAGGTTTGTATACGCCAGCCACCGAACGGAATAGCACGTCTACTGCGGGACGACAGGAGTTTTCCGGCGGGCCCTGGTGGGTGCGAAGCGCCACCTGATTGTGGTCACACGCCACGACCATATGGTGATCACCTGGAGCTATCCAAGCACAGCCGGGCTTCAGGATGGCTCCCGCGGAACCCTCTTCCACTCTGATTTGTGATTTCGCGGCCAAGCGCTCCGCCAAGAGACGTGTAAAGACCGGAGGCATGTGTTGAACGATAACTACGGGGACAGGAAGGTCGCGAGGGAAGGCTGGAACGAGAATGGCAAGCGCGTTGGGTCCGCCCGTAGACACACCAATGGCAACAATGTCGATTCGCTCTTCACAGTGCGCGAATGCCAAATGTGACGGGAGCTTCTTGGATGCAACTACGGCGGCCAGAGAGGAAGGGAGAGATAACCCCAGGGAACGGCCACAAATCGCTTTGATCTTCGGAATCAGTTGCGTCCGAATGCACTCCAGACCCTGGGCAGCGCTTCCGACATTGGAAGGCTTCGTAACATAGTCTGTGGCACCCTTGGAGAGCGCATCGAGGGTCGCTTCCGCACCGCGCTGGGTGAGCGTGCTGTACATGATGATGGGCAGAGCTGGCAGTAACTTGCGGACCTCTATCAGCGTGCCAATCCCATCCAGCTCCGGCATTTCGACGTCAAGAATGACGATATCCGGATTGACCTGGGGGATTTTGGCAAGGGCAATTCTCCCGTTCGCGGCAGTCCCGGCAACTTCGAGTTGCGGATCAGCCACGAGCGCGTCGCTGACCATACGCCGAACGACCACCGAGTCATCGACGACCAGGATCCTGATTTTAGGCATAAACTAAGAACCTGCCATCCCGAAGATTTGTAGTTTCTCCAGAATGACTTCCTTGGTAAATGGCTTCATGACGTATTCGTTGGCCCCCGCCGCAAGAGCTCGAACCACGTTTTCCATTTCAGTTTCGGTGGTCACCATCATCAACAACACACCGTCGTAGTTATGCTCGGCACGAACAGCGCGGATAAATTCGAAACCATTCATTTCGGGCATGTTCCAATCGACCAGGGCGAGATCGACCTTTCCGATGGCTTGGAGGCGCTCCATGGCTTCCTTACCGTTGCCTGCTTCCACGACCTCAAAATTCAGCCCGCGGAGCATTCTGCCCAGGATGGTCCGCATCGCTTTTGAGTCGTCGATTATAAGTGCTCGCACGACGGTGCCCTCTGACAGCAGTTCATTTTCTTCACTCCGCTGATTGGCTCAAGAAGGGTTCGTGATTGACCACGGTTTTCACAAACCCCTCTCGACTTGTAGTTCACGGCTCACCTCTTTACTGGGTTCGAGCCGAGATGCCGGGTTGAGTTTTTGCCCTGCTCGCCAAGTGCGCATCGCGAACGGCTTTCGCCGCAGGATGGCCCCCCCCTGTGCCGGAGCCGGAAACACTCTCATCGAACTTGAATTGTCCTACCAACTGCTGGAGTTCCGCGGCCATGCGAGCCAATTCCTGTGCGGCGGTCTGGGTGTTAGTGGCGCCATCTGTAGTGCTTTTCGCGGCGGTCGCCACCGAAACGATATTCTCGACAATCTGTGAGCTTCCCTTGGCTGCTTCACCTACATTGCGGGTAATCTCGTTCGTAGTGGCCGTTTGTTCCTCCACCGCGCTGGCGATGGTGTTGGAGATATCATTCAGTTGATTGATGATGGTCGTGATCTGGCCGATCGCCTCCACGGCGCCTTTGGTGTCTCCCTGGATCGCCTCGATCTTCCGGCTGATGTCTTCCGTCGCCTTCGCGGTCTCCTTCGCCAGTTCCTTCACTTCGTTGGCCACCACTGCGAAGCCCTTCCCTGCCTCGCCGGCACGTGCCGCTTCGATCGTAGCGTTCAGAGCCAGGAGGTTTGTCTGCTGCGCGATGGAAGTAATGACCTTAATAACCTGGCCGATTTCGGCACTGGATTCGCCCAGCTTACCGACGGTAGCGTTGGTACTCTCCGCCGTCCGCACTGCGGACGTGGCAATCTTGGCTGCCTCCGTAGCACTTTTGGCGATCTCTTTAATGCTGGCGCTCATCTCCTCGGTCGCCGTCGCTACAGTCTGAATGTTTTTGGAAACTTGCTCGCTTGCAGCAGAAACAACATTGGCCTGGCTGGAAGTCTCCTCCGCGTTGGAACTCATTTGTGCGCTGACCGCGGAAAGCTCCTCGGACGAGCTAGCGAGCGTCTGCGCATTCACTCCGATCTGGCCCATGCTGGACCCGAGCTTCTCAGCCATGGCATTAATGTCGTTCTTCATCCGCGCGTGATCGCCCTTGTAGTTACCCTCGGAGCGAGCGGTCAGATCCCCACCGGCAATCCTTTGCAGTACGGCTCCGGCTTCCTGTATCGGCGCAACGACAGCGTTTAGAGTTTCATTGACGCCCTCGACTACTTTGCGGTATTCGCCCTGGTGCTTGGAGGTATCGACGCGCGTCGCCAGTTTGCCGTCGACGGCCTCTTCCGCCAGCGTTTCAACATCCTTCACCATCGCACCGACCGAACCCATCATCTGGACCATGCTCGGAACAAGCTCGTCGTTCTCGGAGCGCCTCCCGACGCTTTTCAAAGCCTCAAAGTCTTTCTTGTAGTCTCCGATGGCTATATTCTTAAGTATCCTAACCGTGTTATTGATACGTTCTTGAACTAAGTTCGTGGCTTTCGCCACGTCAGCAAATATACCCACGTACGAACCTTCCACTTGGGTGGTACAGTCATTCACGGCCATCCTCTGCAAAACTCTGTCGATCGCCACCAACCCGACGAGGCCATCCACACAAGCGTTGAGGTCGTTCTTTAGGGTGTTGAAATCCCCTTTGAAGTCGTCGGTGATCTTAGCGGGCACCTCACCCTTGCCGAGCTGGTCCAAGTGGCTGGCAACGATCCCGATTGGACCCGAGACGGCCTCCAGGATTCCGTTGAGGGCTTGCAGGACTTCGCGATCCTTTCCCTGAAAACTCTCCACGTCGGCCCGCTCGTTTAGGTGCCCCTCGGACACCGCTTGGAGTAGGCTCTGCGCTTCATTACAAACGTCGTTTTGCTTTTTGGAAGTAATCCGGTTCGGTTGCCTTAGTTTCTCTTCTGTCTTCATCTCATCTCCTCCGTCGAATGTATTTTCTTGAGGATGCTCCTGCGCCGACTACCACTCGCAGAGTGCATCGCGTATGCATGTCTCTCCTTACATCGACTAGATAGCACCCACAGAATTCGTGCCGATAAACGTCAGCAAGGCGAAGCCCGCTCTCTGGATCATCTGCCGGCTCGCTCGGGCGCTTCCCATCAGGCAACGACTCCTTGCGTCCATTTAGTTCAGTTGGCTCATTTGGGCCTGCTGCTTCGGATGCGGACGCGACAAGGGGACCGCGAACTCGACCCAAAAGGCGTTTCCGCACGGCCTATTTTCCACCAGCGTGTCACGGAAGTACTTGGCAATCAAAATCAAGGGGCCAATTTGATAGTGCACCTCCGGACCGATTGCGAGGTCTCGCCCCTGGTTTCCGCCCGAGTAGAGCGCGCCGAGGAGTTGGTCAGCAGTGGTTTGCTGGTAAAGATACCCGTTGACGCCGACCGCCAGTTTCTTCGTGACGTTTTGCATCGCCACATATTCCCAGAGGAACTCGTTGCCGGAATGGTAGTGGGTGGCTGGATCCGTGTAGTTGACGATGTACTGAAAGCGGGAGCTGACTTCCGTTTTTCCGCGATAAGGAAGAAAGGTGAAAGCGCCCGACGGCGTGGTCGCAAAGTTGTGTTGTCCGATGTTGATGGGGCCGCCCTTGTGAAATACGGGGGCCGGTGTCTCCACATCGAGTCCGTACCACCAGTGCCAGTTGCCGCAGTTATAGGCGATGTCGGTCCCCACGATCGGGTTGGAGAAACCTGTTGTCGCATACGTACCAGCGGGGCTCCGTAGCCATTCGTAGGCAATTGGAGTCGCGACCCAACTGACTAGCGTCCCACCCAACAGGTGTACACCCCAGTTATGAGTGAGCTTGGGAGCAAAAGCATAAACGGAGAGCTTAAAACCTGGGACCGCGCTATGCCCTTGACTATCGAACAAGCCGTTAGCGTGATAATTGGTACTAAACTCGGCAAACATGGTTTGCCCGGCGGCCGGTGTCATTCCGGGCAGAACCGTTTCTGCGCCGATAGGATACACGCTGCCACTATTCTCGGTCGCGATCGCGGCAGCGGCTATAGAGATGATAAAAACGATACTTACGGCAAACCTTGATGATGCGGTCCTGAGTGACGCCCTCACGTTGCCGTGTTTTGCTAAGCTGTCCATTTTTCGTTCCTCCGTGTCCACGGCCGAGTGGCGAGCCACGGGCCGCGCCAAGGGCGACTCCTGGTTTACATTCCCAATCCCGGTCAAACCTTCGTCCGCCTCGCTGTCGGAAATGTGAGCGCCGTAAAACTCATCGGCTGACTCTCCCATTCCTTAATCCGTTTTCCCGCTGCCTAGAAATTAATCACCTTGTCCGTATCCAGGACGTGCATCAGACGGTCTTTGAGCTTGTGAACGCCTTGGATCATCTCTTTGGCTTTAGTTCTGAGCATTTCTGGCGGACGTTCAAAAGTTGTGTCGTCCAGTTCCACTACGTCGCCAATTTCATCGACCAGCAGGCTCACTCCGCCATCACTCGTGCGCACAACCACGTTCATCGGCAGTTCGGTTTCACTGCGCTCCCTCAGGTCCAGCCGGCGACGCAGGTCAATCGCCGTCACGATCTGCCCACGGAGGTTGATAAGGCCTTTCACGACCGACGGCGCCAAAGGCACCCGGGTCATCTCTTGATAGCGGATGACCTCCTGAACTTTCTCTACTTCCACTCCAAACAGGAGTTGATCAACAACAAACGTAGAAAACTGCTTCTTCCCTGCCATAAGCACTCTCCCGGGGTCTGGGGATCTCGGTGCCGGGTTCTGGGGCTTCTTTTCAGTCCCCGGCCCCCAGCACGTCTTCCCTTTTATGCCGCCACTGCCTCGTCGAAGAAGTCGGGGTCAGCCGTCTGGATAATACCTTTCAAATCGAGCAGCTCCGTGACCCGGCCCTGAACGACCATAGTGCCCAAGGTTCCGTGGCGGCCCGAGTGTCTCTGGATTTTGAGTACCGCGTGGGCGATATCGAGAATGCGGTCAACAACTAGGCCCACGCTCCTGCCGTGGTCGGTGTAAACCACCACCTGGATCTTTTCGTCTGCTGCTGCCGACTCCGACAGGGCCGTGTTGCGCGGTTCTTGGCGGCGCTCAGGGACAGCAGAAGAGAGGCGAACCAAAGGTAATATCTGACCTCGATATTGGACGACGTCGCGCCCTTCCGCTTTCTCCACCGCGGTGCATGAGAACTCTTCCAAGCGCGCCACCAGCGAGAGCGGCATGGCCATACGTCCGTCATCAGGCCCGCGCAACAAGAGGAGCGATTCCCCGTCGTCGTGGCGTGATTCGGTTTCTGCGGCCTTCTCGCCCACGGATCGGTCGCGAACTTCGGAAACCACGTTGGCCCGCTGTGCCAACCCGAGGACATCCAAGATGAGGGCAACCTGACCGTCTCCCATGATGGTCGCGCCTGCGAATGTGGAAATGCCCTTGAGTTGCTTACCTAGCGGCTTAACAACGATTTCTTCCGTGTCGTTGATTTCATCGACCAGCAGGCCAAAATGGCGGTCATCCGCCTGCAAGATGACGATGTTAACGGCATGGTTGTCTGCCGTTTGGCGCTCGATTCCCGCCTCCTCCACGCCCAATTCGTGGTTCAGGTTTACTAAGGGGAGCAGTCTTCCACGCAAGCGATACACCGCCGCGCCATGGATCTTTTCAATGCCTCTCCGAGCCTGCTCGCCTTCCAAGCGGACGAGTTCTAGCAGACTAACTTGCGGAATGGCATAGCGGTCGCCATTGCTAGTCACGATGAGGGCGGGGATAATCGCCAGGGTCAGGGGAATCTTGATTTTCACCGTGGTCCCGTGACCAACCCGGTTTTGAATGTCGACCGTACCCCCAATTTTCTCGATGTTGGTTTTCACGACGTCCATGCCCACGCCGCGGCCGGAAACATTCGTGACTTTTTCGGCGGTCGAGAAACCAGGGAGAAAGAGCAGGTTCAAGAGTTCCCGGTCGTTCAGGCGAGTCGCCTGGTCCGGCGTGATCAGGCCCTTTTCCAAGGCTTTTTGTTTGACTCGTTCCAGGTCGATCCCCGCACCATCATCGGAGATTTCAATATTGACTTGACCTCCCTCGTGGAAGGCGCGCAGGAGGAGGTGGCCCTCAGAGGGTTTCCCGGAGGCCCGGCGTTTTTCGGGCTTCTCAACGCCGTGATCGACCGCATTGCGTACGAGGTGGGTAAGCGGATCTTTGATCGATTCGATGATAGTCTTGTCGAGTTCGGTCTCTTTGCCCTCCATCTCAATATTGACTTGCTTCCCACAAGATGTGGCAAGGTCGCGCACCACTCGGGGGAACTTGCTCCAAATGTTTCCGATGGGCTGCATGCGCGTCTTCATGACGCCTTCTTGCAGTTCGGTCGTGATGAGGTTCAACCTCTGAGAGGTATTCAGAAAACTCGTGTCCTGTTGCGTCGAGGAGAATTGCAGGATCTGATTCCGCGTTAGCACAAGTTCACCCACCAAGTTCATCAATTTGTCCAGTAAGCCCACATCGACCCGGATGTTGCTATCGGAAATGGCCGAGGAGCGGGCTTCCGTCTGAACTTGCAGAGCCTCCAAGACAGCAGAGGGTTGCGCGGCCCCTCTATCCACGAGGATTTCACCGAGGCGGCGGGAGTCGCCGCCATGCTGTAAATTCAAAGCCGCCTGCACCTGCTCAGAACTAACCTGTCCGGCTTGTATCAGCACTTCGCCCAGGGGCGACCCCAGCGCAGAGGGATCCTCGGTTACCCCCTTGGCTTCAGCCGGGTTGGAGGGGGCTGGCTGCGGTTCGGAGGGGGAACATCGTGAAACGGAAGGGGGGGCCGGCGGGGGCGTTATTGCCGGAGCGGGCTCCTCTTTCTTAATTTCACTCCCCTGCAGTCGAGTCAGCATTTCGATCAGAGTGGTGTAATTGCCCTCGCCCTCTTGACCGGTGGTCTCGATATTGACGAGCATGTGGCGGATGGCGTCCACCATGGCCAGCAGGGCCGATGTGGTCTCGGCATTCAGCAAGAGACGCCCATCGCGTAGGCTGCTCAGGAGGTTTTCACCGACATGCGCCACCGATTCCAACCTGGAGAAGCCCAGGAAACCAGTTGTGCCCTTAATCGTATGGATCGTTCGGAAAATGCTGGCGAGGACTTCGCGGGCTGTTGGATCCTTTTCTAGCGTCACCAAGTCACGGTCTAACTGGTCGAGGTTCTCATTGCTTTCGACGAGAAAGTCCCGAATAATGTCGTCCATGTCTCCCATTGCTCAATCTCCCCCCCTGATTGGAAACGCAATATCGTGAGCAGGATCGAATCTTCCCCCCGATAGCTCACGGCTTTCCCCTACGACTGGGCTTTCGTCTCCTGCCTTGGCCTGTTGCATTTGCCGACATGGTAACGGTTCTCCCTAACGCACCTTGTGGCACATAAAAGACCGTTTCATGTTCACACACCCCTTGTTATCGGCGGTACAACGCGCGTCTTGAAGTTTTTTTGGGTCTAGCCCCAGGGAATCCTTCGCGGGGCGGATGGGAGGCTGCGGGTGGGGCATAAGGGAAATGGACAATGTGGGACTCCCCTTGACTTGTTTTGGCTTTCGCGGGAAATGCTGGCGAACAAATGGAAGTGGTACCGACGGGGCGGTTTGGCTTTGGCATCTCCCACCCGCCAAGGCGCGGCATCGCCGAATGCTCATGCCGCGCATCCCGGTGGGCTTGGATCAACCTCGCGAGGTCAGCCTTCCGAGGATTCTCCCTTAAGCAGACATCCGCCATGAGCCACGCTCGGGTGGGGGCGAAGGTGCGCGAAGAGATTCTTCGTTAGGGGGCGCCGAAAAGGAAAACTGCTGCATGTGAGGCGCTTCATACAAGGCTTCCTGAGGAGATCCTTGGCTGGCAGGTATCGTGGCGGAAGTTGACGGCCGCCGATCCGCCTCATACCAAGCTTCGCGAACCGTCGAGAGTTTCTCGACCAGCGAGCCGAGAATCTCCGGGGAGTTTTCGATATTGGCCTTCAAGGCTTGGGCGCGAGCGTAAACGTAAAGGGTCTTGAGGGTCCGGGCGACTTCGCCTCCCCGCTCAAAGTTCAGCGTACCTTCGAGTTGCGCGATGATGGCCAAGGCGCGATTCAGGTGAGCGCATTTCTTCTGAATTTCACCCGCCTCGATGGCGGCGGCCGTTCGTTGCAGGGCGGCGATCGCGCCATCGTAAAGCATGACGACCAAGCCCAAGGGGGTGGCGCCTTGGACCGAGAATTGACGATAGGCGTGGGCAGGTTGGTTCATGACGATGAACTCGTTGGATAGAGAGCGTTCAGTTGGCTGTTAATCGAGGCGAGCGTCTCCGGCAGTTGCTCGAGCGTGGTGTTGATGGTGTCATATTCCGAGGTAAGCTGCGTCTGCGTGTTCTGGAGTTGCGTCTGAAAATCACCGATTTGGCTGTTCAGGTCGGTTATTTCCGAAGTGATTCCGTTCATATCCACGTTCAAGGCGCCGGTCGTAGGGTCAGTCAGGGAGGCAAGACTCGTTTGCAGCGTCTGGCCCACGCCGGAAGTGGATTGGAACTGGTTTTGCACAGCGGAAAAGTTATTTTGCAGGGCGTCGTTCAGCGTCGTACTGTCCACCGATAGCGTCCCATCGTCCTGCATTTCAATCCCAATCGATTGCAAATTAACGACCCCATTGTTCCCGGACATACTGGAACTGAGGGCTGACAGCAACTGTTCTTGCACAAGGTCAACCGACGTGTCTCCCGTCAAAGTTCCTGCCGCCCCCGTGCTGCTGTCGGTTTGAATGCCCGAATTGATCGCTTGGATCAAGGTGTTCCAACTGCTAACGAAACTGTTGATGTCGGTAGCCACCGAGGTCAAATCGGGAGTGATCGAAATGGTTACCGGGGTGGTCGACTGTCCGGTTAAAGTCAGGGTCACCCCCGAGATGGCGTCCGTAACCGTGTTGCTGGCGCTATCGATAGGGACGCCGTCCACCGTAAGGGAGGCATCCTTTCCAGTTGCGGCATCGGTAAAATTCAGTCCGCTGGTGCCGGTGGTGTCGTTCGAGATGGTGATCTGGCCCGCCGCACCGGAGGTCTGGCTGACTAACGACAGGCGGGATCCCGAGCTGTCCGTGACGACCGAAGCGGTGACCCCCAGATCTTGATTGTTGATGTAAGTCGCCAAGCCGCTCAGAGTGTCGGTGCTGTCGGAGCTGTCGACGGGGATGGTCACCGCCGCATTCGACCCAACCTGAAGGTCAAACGATCCAGCAGAGAGCTGGGTGCTATCCGACGAGAAGGAGGCAGAATACTCTGAGGAAGTGGTGGCAAGATTGTTGACCGTAACTGTGTGCGTCCCCGCAGCCGTCCCGTTAGCGGCTATGGCGCTGACCACATCATTGTTCGAGGAACTCACGGATAGAGAGCTGAAATCCCCGGTAAAATCGGTGAGGGCCTCGAGGCTGCTCTGAAAGGCCGTAATATCGCTTTGGATGCTTTGCAAGGCGGAAGTCTGGGTGTTGAGGTTGGTCACGTCTTGCTGCAACGCCTCCTCGGGGGCGGCGTCGGCCTCCAAGATGGCGTCCACCGTGGAAGTCACGTCGATGCCACTCCCGGAAGTGTTGGTGGCGGAGTTCAGGATGGCATTCACGGCGTCTTGGATCACTTCCGTGGCGCTCGAACTCGTCGAACTGGAAGAGCTCGAGCTGGATTGCCCCAGAAGCTCGGCCAGCGACTCGTTGGTGGAACTGCTACTCAAGCTGGACAGCAGCGAACCGATTGAACTGGTACTCATTCCCCTTCTCCTTTGCGCCTCGGCGGCACGCGGCTCGGCCAATGGAGCGCCGGACGGCTATCTTATCGGCGATTTTTGAATTTCCTTGAGCCTGAGGAACGGATGTGGTGGGCAGTGAGCAGTGACCTCTACGCTGGAAGGAAATCTCTTTCCTTTTGGCATAGGACGGACGCTTTGATGGAGTGTGGTAGCTTGCTACCGCTTTTTCACCAGCGAGCTTGCCGGCGCGGAAGAGCTTTTCCCCGGCGTTGGGCTTTTGTTTTGGGATTTCTGCCTTCCGACTTCAGCCTACTGCTTACTTCCCCAAAGCCGCGCAGCGTGGTGAGAAACCCGGCTACGACTTCACATCCAGACTGTGAGCACCTGCTTCTCCGTCAAGGGGGAGGCTAAGACTCTCCCCAATGGCGCGAAGCGCCTCCGGGGGAATCTCGAACAACACGTTTCCGGTACTCGCATCGACAAACTCGTAGTAAACCTGGTGCTGGTCATCGACCCGCATGTCGGTGCTGAGCTGGGCAAGGGAAGAAGCGGGCGGCGCGGGAGCCGAGGACTCGTCGGAGGATTCTCCCACCATCGCGGCGACGCGAACTGAGGCTTGGAGGGAGCAGCCCGGCAGCCTGGGGTTCTGCGCGCTGACGGATTGAGGGGCCATTTCGGCTGGCGAGATACTCATGGTCGTTCACTCGGAATGAAAACTACGGAGGGGGTGCGATGACCCCCCTCCGTCAGGAATTTCCCAGTTTGAACTACTGGAGCAGCTTGAGGACGGCCTGCTCATTCGAATTGGATTGGGCCAAGGCTGCAATGCCCGTCTGTTCAAGAACTTGATACTTGGACATGTTCGCCACCACCTGCCCCATGTTGGCATCCTGGATGCCGCTCAGGGAAGAGGACAGGTTTTGCGAGGTGTTGTTCATGACGTCGAGCGCGGCATTCATCTGATTGATGCCCGAACCGATCGCGCCCCGGTCCGCAGCCACCGTGGCAATCGCCCCCTCGATGGTGACCAGCGCAGTTTGCGCAGCAGCGGCAGTGGACAGATCCGCGGCTGCCGTGCCCCCGCTCAAATCGCCATTGCCGCCGACCACACCGCCAACGGCGCCCGTAAGGCTTGCGCTCAGGACAACGGTGTTTCCGGCTACGCCAGCAGCGATAGCTTGCACTGTGGCCGAACCGCCGTTGACATTGGTGATCGTTGCGGATGCGTTGACGGCCGTACCGGCCCCGTAAGTCGTCCCGGCCCCGGCGCCGCCGTTGACGGCAGCCTCCAAGTTTTGCAAAGTGCCCTGCACGGTGGTGCCGAGCGCCACATCGTTGGCGGCTGTCGCGCCACCCGCAGCGACAAAAGTGTATGTTTGGGTGCCAATGGTCACGGTATCGTTGGCGGTCGGTTGGCCGGTCAGGTCCAGAGTTCCCGTGGCGGGGGTGCCCAAGCCGATCGCGGAGGCAGACAGGCTGGGCATGGCAACCGAAATCGTGGGATTGGCGGCGTCGATCGATGAACCGTCACCCTGGAACACTGACATATTGGTTCCCGTGAACACTGCGGTGTTGTTGTAAGTGGTGTTCGTTCCGATTTGGTTGATTTCGTTGGTGATCGAAGTGAATTCATTCTGCAGGGCCGTTTGCTGATCGGACGTAAGTCCCGAGTTGCCCGCCTCCGTCGCCAGGGTTACAGCACGGTTGAGCAACGTGGTCACTTGGCTCAGAGCGCCATCGGCGGTCTGCAACATGCCGACACCGTCCGTGACGTTCTGGGCGGATTGCGTGAGCGCCGAGATGTTGGCTTGCAAGCCGTCGGCAATCGACAAGCCGGCGGGATCATCCGCGCCGGAATTGATCTTGGAACCCGAGGACAGTTGGAACAAGGTGTTCTGCAAATTGGTGTTGGTCACCGCCAACTGGTTCTGCGCTTCCAAGGAAGGGATGTTGCTTAAAATGCTAAGTCCCATAGGGAATCTCCTCTCTGTTTTGGTTTCCGTCTTGGGCTGCAGAACCCGGGGCCATACGGAGCGCCTTGCCAGGGGCCGGTGGTTCTTCTTTCCAACTGACGGAACCGTTTCTCAGTCCAGTGACCCCCATCGGCACTCGCTCCAAAAGCTTAAAGGGGCGCAGTGTTTTTCTTGCGACGGCAGCAGCCAAATAGCCGTGCACCGTGAAGGCGCGGAGCTATCGAGGTGTCAGGTGCCAGGTGTCAGGAAAACACTAACGCCGGAGATCCGATACCTGACCCGTCCTCTGGCGGAAAGAACTGATTCTCCCCTCAGCATGGGGCTAAGGTTTCTTCCCGGAAACAAAATATTAAGGATTTAGAACGGGCAGGCTGCCGACGAGTCAAGGGCATGATGAACGTCTACCCCAGCTCAACGCCATCCCGTTGCTCGGTGCGCCAGCCCTCTTTGTAAGGGCGGTTCCGGGTCAACGCAAAGCTAGCGAATGAGCGCGGCGCGGACCTCACGTTTTGGCCCCCAGTCGTCAGCTTTCGCCGGATCGTTCGTTGCATCATCGAAGTCGCCACTCGGCCCGCATACTGCCCAATCGGCCTTGAGGGCAGCACTGAGCCGCTTTCTTTCGGCCTCACGCAGATCGCCGAATCGTTCCACGGCAAGCTCCAAGAGCTTTTGGGTTGCTTGGTGAGGAGTTTCAGCGTGAGCCATGGAGGCACCTCCGTGGCAGGCGTTATACCATAGGTAACCGTCTTTTCCACAGCAAAAGCACAGGCAGTTGGCGTCAACTAAAACGACCCTCTCCGCGCCTCTACTCCGGATTCCTCACCAGTGGCTCGCTACGTTCAGTGCAGTCGGAACCGTGCGCTTTTGTCATTCTCGATACTCCAACACCAACCGCACGTCGTCAATCGGGATGCCGCAGAAGGCTGATCGCAAATTCAAAATGGCAGATTCAAGACGGAAGCGCTAACAGCTCACAGCCGACAGCCAACAGTTAGCCCCGAGTTCCGTATCCCGAAGCTGTGAGCTTCCGACGGTGAGCTATCAGCCTTGCGGGGATCACGGCAGGGGATAGCTGCTCAGGTCCTTCATGGGATAGTGTTTAAGATTGTCGGTGATGAGGTGGGTGTTAGCGGGCCGCCACTATCTGAAATCGCTTCTCGTCTTGTCGCCTCAACTTGTCTACCCACTTTGCTGCTCCGTGTTTCAAGTCGGGATGATCCTGGTCTTTCCAGGAACCGGCAGCGTCTTCCAGGGCCTTGAGCTGGCGCAGTCGCATGAGCTCTCGTTCCGCAGCTTGAGCCAGAGATTTGCTGCGGCCTCGTTTGCCCACGAGGGTGTCAATTCGGGCTGTAAGCTGCTCAGAAATGACAATGTGAGTCCGTTTTGTGTTCATGGATCGTTTCCTCAGAGGTTCCTAACTCCCATTCAGAGTTTAACAACCAGTGGGAGTCTGTCAATGACCGTTGGCGTGTTTGCGGCCCTGCGCGAGACGGTTTTGCTCGCCCCAAACCCCAACGCTCAGGCGATGGAAGCTCGGTGAGCATTTGAGCTGGCACACAGACTCTTGAGCTTGTTATAGGCCGCTGCCTAAACGTACTGCGCGATTCTGGGCGTGAGACGGTTCTATCCTCCACCGCTCCTCGCGCCAGGAGCTACGACCGTTCGTCAGCCAAGCCGACTACTTTGGTGGGCAAGCAAGCGCGAAAACAGTTCTTGACAATGGGCAGCGAATAGGCTACGCTCGATGCAAGCTCCGGTACCCTGCCGGCGCTGGGCTCCTCTCGGATTCCCCCCAATGAGAGGACAAAACACCGAGAGGATTGCTGATCATGCCCGAAGGAGTGCGCCTCGCCATGCCTGGACGGATGAGCAACTCGGTCCCGCCGCGCCTTGGTCCCGCTGGCTTACCGCTCGCGGGACGGGGGGATACCACTAAGGCACAAATGCACTAAGACGGAAGACCGCAGCTCTCGGACACTTCGGCGGCCCTGCAACACGCCGATCAGCGTCCAGAAAGAGGCACTAGACCATAAAGATGTCAAAAATGAAGATTGATCCGACTATGTGTATGAAAACAAACCAATGGTGACAACATATGCAGCGACAATAGCGGCTTTTTACACGAAAATGCACCTATCGCGCGATGATCGACAACAATCCTTCGGGCTTCTTGGCCGACATTACAAGAACTGGGCGGTCAATAGAGGGAATTCATGCCAGCCTTTGAAGGCGCCCCAACATTAGGGCGTCGGCAGGTGTCGATGGGGCGCCGACCTTGAGGGCGGCAGAGGCCGCGCTAGACGCCCGGCGCTGCATCATGCCTGCGATAATCGCGGCAGTCTCTCGCGATATTTATGAAAATAAAGGTAGTTATTGAAAATAACAGGGAGTGAGGGAGGGAGGAAGAAAGGCCAAGAGTCATGATTGAGTTCAGATTCCCACCGGTTCTCTCGACAGCAACGAGAGAATTCTCGTCGACCCGCCAACATAAACGCCGATACCGGCAATTTTTCCCGCAAGCCTGGAGGCAAACTGCCGATATAGCCATGCGGGGTATTGTCGCGCACGGCAGTCTGTGCGCCCCCGATGGAAGAAGAGGATGCGCAGGTTATGATTCGATTGACGCGGCTCAACAATCGGTCGCTGGTGGTTAATTCGGAGCTCATTAAGTTCATCGAGAACGCACCCGACACGGTCATCACGCTGGTCACGGGCGAAAAGATCGTTGTTCTTGAAACCGCCGAAGAGGTGATGAACCGGATTCTCCAATATCGCCGGGAGCTTCGACGGGTGAAAACGGCCAATCCTCTTCCTGAAGCTTCCTTCGGGCCGCCGGAGTATCCCGAGTATCCGTGGGATCCGGAAGCACCGCAAGAACCCGAGTAGCCGGCCCAGGACGAGGAGTGAGGGGACCTGAACTTGGATAAGAGCAGTTTCAGTGGAGTGCTGATCGCCGTCGGAGGGATTCTGGCCGGCCTTTTGCTCGAGGGCGGGAAGCTTGCCCAGATCATCCAGCCGACGGCCGCCATGATCGTCTTTGGCGGCACCATCGGCGCCGTCATGTTGCAGTTCCCCCTCTCCATCGTACTGGCCAGCGCCAAACAGCTAATTCATGTCTTTTTCGACCCTCACGGCGATCCACAGGAATTGGTCAAGGAAATCGTCACCTTTGCTCATAAGGCTCGCAAGGAAGGCATCGTGTCCCTCGACCACGAACTGGAAAATATCAAGGAGCCCTTTCTTCGCAAGTCCCTGATGTTGGCAGTGGACGGTACCGAACCTCAGGAACTACGCAAGATGATGGAGCTGGAACTGGATCATCAGGCCGAGCACGAAGAACGCATCCCCCAGGTTTTCGAAGCCGCCGGCGGATTCTCTCCCACGGTTGGAATCATCGGAGCAGTCCTCGGCCTGATCCAGGTCATGCAACACTTAGACAACATTGACGAAGTGGGCCGCGGCATCGCTGTGGCCTTCGTGGCCACCATTTACGGCGTGGGCGCCGCCAACTTGTTCTTCCTGCCTTCCGCCGGCAAGCTCAAAATTCGCATTCGGACAGAGCATCAGATGCGCGAGATGATGCTGGAAGGCGTCATCTCAATTCTGGAAGGCCTGAACCCGCGCATGGTTGAGACCAAGTTACAAGGGTTTTTGGCGGACGCTCCCCCGCCCGCGGAATTCCGTGAGTCCTCCTCATGAGCCGTAGGAAAAGAGCCCCCGAGCACGTGAATCATGATCGCTGGCTGGTCTCCTACGCGGACTTCATTACGCTTCTGTTCGCCTTCTTCGTGGTGCTTTTTGCCTCCTCCGAGGTGGATAAGCGCAAGGTTGGGAGAATCTCCGTAGCCATGCAGGAAGCCTTTGAACAACTGGGCATCTTTCAGGCGGCCAACTCGCGCACTCCCATGGTAACCACCGACCCCTTACCGGCAGAAAACATCCAGCTTATCGAAGCCGGCAAGGGGATTTCCGGCCGGGGGCAGATGGCTTCCCCTTTCGAGAAGATAGCGGGATCGCCTCCCGCTCCAGGGAATCTAGATGCCGTGCAAAAGGAACTGACCGCTGCCCTGGCGGCGGAGATTCAGCGCCATGAAGTAGTGCTGAAGGCGACGCGCGAGGGCTTGGTGATCAGCCTGCAAGAGATCGGTTTTTTCGATAGCGGGTCGGCGGATCTTCGCCCGGCTTCCGAAGCTGCGGTGCAGCGTATCGTCGAGGTGCTGCGCGCTCAGTCGAACAGCATCCGGGTTGAAGGCCACACCGACAATGTGCCTATTCACAATGCGCACTTTGCATCCAACTGGGAACTCTCCACGGCGCGGGCCACAGAGATGATCCGCTTGTTCATTACCCGTTACAACCTCGCCGCCACGCGCCTCTCCGCTGCCGGGTACGCGGAGTATCACCCCGTGGCGAGTAACGAGACCACCGGCGGCCGAACCCAGAACCGTCGGGTTGATATCGTCGTGCTTGCCTCCGTACCGGAAAGGCCAGAAGGTAGTAGGCAGTGAGCGGTAGGCAGTGGGCCTGGCAGGGGACGATCTTAGCCCAGCATCTTCAGCGGGTCCCCCTTTTCCAAATGCGGACGGCCTTCTTGCCAGCTCCCCCGTGCCAACTGCCGACTGCTTAGTGCTTACTGGCTTCTGAGCTTCCGGCTCATGTTGAGCTTCTCCGCTGCCGATAGTATTCAGAGGTGCGACAAGGCCGACCATGACGCCGACACTCCGAGAGCTGATTCGCGAACGCGTGGAAAGGCTGAATTCCATTCCCACGGTTCCAGCCATCATCCGGCCCCTGCTGTTCTATCTCGAAAGACCGGTGGACCAAGTGGAAGTCCAACGCATTGTGGACCTGGTGTCATGCGACGAGTCGATCTCCGCCCAGTGCTTGCGGGTGGCGAATTCCGCCATGTATTTCCGCTCCCGGGAGGTCAAGTCCGTACACGGCGCTATTGTGGTGCTTGGGGTGCGACAAGTCCGGGAAATACTCCTTTCCTGTAGCTTACTTAATCTATTACCCAAAGAGAGCTGGGTCATTGACCCTCTGATCTTCTGGGAACATTCCCTGGGTTGTGGACTGGTGAGCCGTTTCTGCGCACGCAAAGCACGCTACAAGGAACCGGAGCGCGCGTATTTGGCAGGGTTGCTGCACGATCTGGGCGAATTGGTGAACATGATGTCTTTCCAGGAGGAGTTCCGTGCGGCGGCTCAACTGGCGCGGTCCGAACAGATTCCGCTCCACCAGGCCGAGCGTTCCGCCCTGGGCTTCACCCACTGCGACACGGGGAAAATCCTCGCCGAACACTGGCGCCTGCCCGAGGACATCGCAGAAGTCGTCGAACATCACCACGACGTTCAGCAGGCAAAACTCCACCCAGTGCTGGTCTCCCTGGTCAGCTTGTCAGACCGCCTCTGCCAAGTGCACGAATTGGGCTACAGCATCGACGAATCACCCGATTGGAAGCTGGAGGAAGATCCTTCCTGGGCGGTTTTGACTCGCGAATATCCGAGCCTCGGCAAAGCTGAGCCCGCCCAGTTCATGATGGATATGGAGCAATTCGTAGCCGAAGCCCGCAAACTCGTACGGTCCATCCTGCGGAATTGACAATCCGGGAAGCCCACCGGTTGACGCCGACGATTTCGCAACCAACTCACCTTGCGAGCAAGTTGCCACGGTGGCATCAAGAAGTTCCCGACTGTGTCGGCTGCCCGCTCATCCTTGAAACTGGTCGCGCCGAGGGAGCAATAATGGACATTTCTCCCCTTTCATGCGATTTTAACGGTCAATAAGTTACATTTTGGGGGCCTTACATTCATTCGTGGGGAGGGCAAACCCGCGTGCCGCTCATTGAGTCGCTTCTCCTGCTCCTGCTGCTCTCCCGCGCCATTGGAGAAATCTCGGAGTACTTCGGACAGCCAGCCATGATCGGGGAGATCGTGGCTGGCGTCCTTTTAGGTCCTTCCATCCTGGGAGCCGTGCATTACACCTCCGAAATCCAGGTGATCGCCCAATTGGGCGTGCTGCTGCTGGTCTTCATCGCCGGGATGGAAATGGATATGGAAGTCCTATGGAAGTCGTTTCGTGGGAGGGGCATTTGGGTTGGGGCAGCAGGCTTCACATTTCCCATGATTCTCGGAATCCTTGTGGGGCTGGTGTTTGGCATGAACACCACCCGCTCTGTTTTCATAGGTTTGTGCATTGCCATTACGGCGCTGCCCGTGAGTGTACGCATCCTGATGGGGCTCGGCAAACTCCAATCAGAGACTGGACAGCGCATCATTTCCGCCGCCGTCCTCAACGACGTAACGGCGCTCTCGATTCTCGGAGTGATCCTCGACGTCAAGAGAAAAGGCGGGGCGCCTGGCGCTGCGTTTGTGTCCATGGGATTGGCGTTGGTCAAGGCAGTCTCATTTATGGCGGTCGTTGTGGTCGCCGCCCGGTTGATCAAGCGATATTCCCGTGAACGGTTCGTTCGGTCCCGAAACATTGCAAGCCAGTTGCTCGGAAAACTAAAGGGCAAAGAGTCGGTATTTGCGATCGTTCTTCTGTTTGTCATGGGATTTGCCAGTTTCTCTGAAGCCCTGGGTATGCACTTTGTGGTAGGCACCTTTTTCGGGTCCATGCTGCTCAGCCATGAGTTGGTCGGAAAGGCCAAGTTCCTTGAGATCCAGAAGACCGCGACCGACATCACCTTCGGTTTTCTGGGTCCAATCTTCTTCGCGGCGATTGGGCTCGAATTCGACGCCGCAAGTTTGCGAAATTGGGGGCTTGTGGCTGCGATTCTCGCTGCGGCGTTTGCGGGAAAGATTCTTGGGGGTTACGTGGGTGGCCGCCTTGCCAATCTCACCAGCCCGGATAGTTGGGCGGCCGGCTTCGGCATGAATGGCCGTGGGATCATGGAGTTGGTTATCGCCAACGTCGCGCTTTCCAACGGCTTTATCGGACAGCAGCTCTTTACGATTCTGGTGCTAATGGCCGTGGTGACGACTTTCGTCACCCCCCTCCTACTCAAGTGGGCGTTCTCGAGGATGCCGGCGACCACTCCCTGATTTGGGAGCACGACCAGGGAAACCCGCCTCCCTGTCCCGCAAATTCCTGCGCGCCCGGCACAGTCGCGTTAAACTAGCGCCTATGAAGATCCCCAAATCACGCCCAGGTTGCGCCGCGCGGCCCTCACGCCGAAGCTTCTTGAAGAAGTCGGTAGGGCTGGGCGTGGCCCTTGCGGCAATGCCCGTCCCTTCTGCAACTTCGCACAGCGCGGCGCCGCAAAAACGCCGCACGATCCAGTGGAAACCGCACGAAGTAGCGAAGATTCCCGAGGGCTATCAGGTAGCGGTGGCAGACGTAAACGGTGACGGCCGTTTGGACATTCTCGGGTTAAGTGCAGGGAAGAGCATTGTAGAGTGGTACGAGAACCCGAGTTGGAAACCGCATCGCATCACCACCGCCACCGAGCGGAACATCAGCCTGGCGCCGTTTTTTCACCCGGGAATTCCGGCGAGAGGGCTGGCGCTGGCCAGCGAATTCGCGCTTGACGACAGCACGCACGGCGGCAGCCTCTGGTGGGCCGAGCCTGTTGCGGACTGGGACCGCGAGTGGCATCTGCGCCCGCTCGGCAAGATTCCCACTTCCCATCGGTTGCGTTGGGGCAACCTCGACGGCAAGGGGCTTCTGCGTTTGGTGGACGCGCCGTTGCTGGGATTTGGCGCGGTGGCGCCGGACTACAAGGTTCCCGCCCCGCTCACCTGGTTCGAAATGCCCGAGATCTACCGGCGCGGTCACGCCTCCGCCGGGGACGCGCCGCCGCTCGCATGGCCGTCCCACCGCATCGACGAATCGTTGACGGTGGTGCATGGCCTGAACGTGCTCGACTGGGACGGCGACGGCCGCGACGAGGTTCTGACCGCGAGCTTTGAAGGTGTGCACGTGTTCCACTCTGCCGGTTACGGCGCCGAGCTTACCTGGACGCGCACGCACCTGGGCGCGGGCGATCGGCAGTCGAGCCCCAAGCGCGGCGCGAGTGAAATCGGGGTGGGCAAGGTGGCCGGAAAGCGCTTCCTCGCCACCATCGAGCCCTGGCACGGCGACCAGGTGGTGGTCTATTCCGAGGCTCCTCCGGGAGAGCTGTGGCCGCGGCACGTGATCGACCCCAATTTCCATGAAGGCCACGCTTTGGCCTGCGCCGATTTGGATGGCGACGGCAACGACGAAATCGTCGCGGGTTTTCGCGGCCCGGGAACCAGCCTTTTTGTCTACTACGCCGCCGACAATTCGGGACTGAATTGGGAGCGCCAACCGCTTGACGCGGAAATGGCCACCTCCGGCCTAGCCATCGCCGACGTGAATGGCGACGGCCGCAAGGACATTGTGGCCATTGGCTCTTCCACGGGGAACGTGAAGTGGTACGAGAATCTTTCCGGGTAAATCAGCTTCCCGTCTGTTCTCCGTGACCTCCGTGTCTCTGTGGTGAACCCGCCGCTCACCCGCCCTCGGACTTTTTGCCCTTGTTGGCAGGCGGCTTCACTGGCAGAGCGGCATTCGGGTCCAGATGCGTATTCTTGATGATTTGGAGCGCCTGGGTCCGGGTGTGCCCAGGCGGCGCGAGGATTAAATCCGTTTTCGGCAGAGAGTGCCACAGCGTCGGGTTTTGAAACGCAATGGTTCCCCCGCCGCGTTTTCTCTGCGAGACCATGTGGTTGATGTCGCCGACGCAACCCCAGTCGCAACCCACGGTAATGCCCCACTTGGCGTGGTCATCGGTTTCGGGCCAGGCCCAATGGGCTCCGAACGGCCCGAGATTGATGTACTTGATATCAAAAGTCTTGTGGATGCCGTCGGAGTCGGCAACCGGACACAGGCGTGACAAAGGCCTACGGTCAAAACTGCATTGATCGTGGCCACCAGCGGTCGCACGCTGTTCGCTGTTAGAACGTGTTCCAAAACGTGGAGCACTGGTGACCCGAGTTGAAGTTGGACTCGACCACTGGTGTCGGTGGTATCAACGATTGAAACTGATCGGTTGACGCGCTGTACTTGGACCATAGCGGTTCGCCAGGGGAATTCGGGTCTCCCGTCTTTGCGAACTGGGTCCAGTAACGGACCATGGCATCGGAGAGTTCCAGTTGCGTGGGCGAAAGTGTTAGTGTCACCGAAAGTCCGAGAGGGTCGTAGCCTTTGAAGAGGTATTGAATCTCCGCACCGTGATAGGCGCCCAACGGAAACGTTAACAACCCGCCAAATGCCGATTGCGGCGGGGGCGCGTTCTCATCATTGAACTCATACACATAGGTCGTGACGAATTTCGACAGCGCCTGATCCGCATTACGCGCCGGGCAACTGAAGCCTCCGTCGGTGCCTGAGGCCCCCAATGCCTCACCGCCGAACGGGTAACTGGCGAAGGGGTACAAGGCAAGGACGGCCGGCGCCAGGCTCGGTCCCCACAGAGCCGTGACCGCGGTATCGTACTCCGCCGAGGTCAGTATCGGATTTCCCTCGAGGTCGTATTCCGCCGCCACAAACACCCTATATTCATCGTGATTGGTGCCCGAAATCACCGGCACGCGATTGAATTCACCACTGGCAAATGCCGCGCCAATCGTCTGGGGAAGCAGCGTTCCATCGACGTACGGATACAGGATGGATGGCTCTCCGGCGACCATCGTCGCGGCGGGTACGGCACGCAGACACGAAGCCTCCTGGCTGAGGCAACCGACGCTGTCGGCAATCGCCGCGCCGGAGGGGACAGCTGCGCTGCCCGTCGTCTCCCCTTCCGCCAGCGTCAAAAGATAAGAAAAGTAGTCCTGGAATTCCTCATACGATCCGCTTTCCGCTATCGCCCCTCGGAACAGGCCTGTGGCAAGGGGAGATGCGAGCTGGGCGTAGACGCTCTGGCCGCCGGCAGACTCGCCGAATACTGTTACTCGATCCGGATCGCCGCCAAAACCCGCGATGTTTCTGCGAACCCACTTGAGCGCGAATTGCTGGTCCATCAACCCATAGTTCGCCTTGAGATGGTCTTCGGCATCGATGGCGGACTGGGCAAAGAATCCCAAATAACCCAGGCGGTAATTCAGGGTAACGACAATCACCCCTTGTTTCACGAGCCACTCGGGATCGAAACCAGTGCTGCTCCCATCGACGAGTCCGCCACCGTGAATCCAAACCATCACCGGCAGGCCGCGCGGCCAGCGATAACCCAGGTCCGGCCTTGGTGTAAAGACGTTAAGGAACAGGCAATTCTCACTGCCAATCCCACCGGGCTGGGTGCACGCACTGCCGAATTGAGTTGCTTGCAGAAAAAATCCGGGAAAGAACCCGTAACGCTCCGGTGGTCTCCAGCGCAGAGTTCCCACCGGCGCAGCCGCGTAGGGGATGCCGAGAAATTCGCTTAAGCCCTCCGTCGTAGCTCCCATCACGATTCCACTTTCAGTGAGAGCCTTGGGAGGATTGTCGGCCGCTGCAGTCAGAACCGTGCTCAGCGTGACCACGCAGATCGCCGCCACTCTAAGCAAAAGTTCGGAGGTAAACCCACGCTGCCCCAGCCGTTGGTTCGCCCTTTCGCATTTTTCCATGGCTAATTCCTCCATCAGAAACAGGATTCGGTAAGCTGCCATGGTGCTCCCGGCTGCTGAATGGGACGCACCAGCTTGCACCGGCCATTGCGACGTTATTAGCGCGCCCGCGCTACAAAGAAGAAGCCACCCGCGTGAGGATTCCCCGCATCCCGCAGGATTAACACTTCACACTCCTCCGTCGCGCGGCAGCGACCTTTTTTAGGATTGTTCCCCGACAGGAATTGAAGTACCAAAAATCAAAAGGCAAGTCAAGCATCGTTTTCTTTTTCGCTTCTCGACCACATGTGGCGCACGTGGGTGGCGCCGACATCAATGTTCATGTCGGCGACCCTTCTACCGCGCGTGATCCTCGCCTGCTGTGCAACGAAGCGGCTCCGTGGACGCATACGTGCAAACCAATGTATGTCCCTTAGGGCCTTCGGCCCGCGAAACTTCATGAAAAACGTGTGGGCAAGGTGGGAGAAATGTGTTAGCTAACTCCTTTTTTATCAATACATGACCCTTCGGCGCCAAGTGTTTTTCGGCCCTGCCTACCCCTATTTGTAGCGCCGGTCTCCAACCGCCGCAGCGTCGATCGGAGATCGACGCTACCGTTTGTACCGGAAACGCAACCTCCGCCCGCACCGGCCAGGGTCACGTCAAGGTCGCGTCGATATGGAGTGTGGCAGCTTGCTGCCCGCCCAGCGCGCGCCAGCGAGCAGGCGCGCCGAAAGCGGGTACTGTCCTAATTTGAGCGTAACGCCGCCATCTTGGCGGCTCCTGTGCCGGCTGGAAGCCGGCGCTACGGCTCAAATTAGGACAGCGCCCGAAAGCGGCAGCAAGCTGCCGCACTCCAAATCCGCCCAGATCGCCATGATCTCGTTATCTTACAGTTACAGGACTTTGAGGCACCCCTACGCACCGGCGGAAGTGCTTTTCTCTGCGGTCTCCGCGAACTCCGTGTGAATCCTTTTTTCGCGCCTCTTGAAGAGGTTGGCGCTTAGTGTTCCAGGCGGGGCGGCGTTGAAAGCGTGCGGGTGTTCTATTTGACGGGCGCCTCTTCGGCTGCGGTACCCTTGCGCAACATCCAGGGGCCGAGCCACACGAGCGCCACCGTGTCGATGATCCAGTGCGCCAGCATGGCCGGATACAGGCTTCCCGACCGCGCGACAGGATAAGCGAGCAGCGCTCCCAATAATCCCGCGCGAGTCATGCCGCTCCACCCCTGATAGCAGTGCGCCAGTCCAAACGCCAAGGAAGACAGCGCCCAAGCCCACAACAGCGAGTGGAACCAGTCGTGCAATTGCGTCAGCAGGAATCCACGGAAAAGGAATTCCTCGCAGAATGCCGCGGTGGGCGCGATGATCAGAACCGCCCATAGCCGCTCACGCGATGTGTGCGGAATCAGCAGGTAAACCAGCTCCGATTCCGGTGGCAGCCAGCCGCGCCGTTCACACCAGACGACCAGGCCCAAAGCCAAAAGCGATGCCGCCGCGATGCCGCCGCCCCACCGCAGCACGAGGCTCAACGGAATGGCGGCAAAACCTTGCACAAAGACTTTACGCGCGATCAGGGACACGACTCCCAAACCCACGAGAGCCAGAAGCCACTGGGAGGCTACAGCGGAACCGTACAGCGCCAGACGCGGCATCGCGCGGATTTCGCTGCTTCGAGCGTTGAAGTAAGAAAGGGCCGGTATCCCAATCACCAGCACGAGAGTGAAAACGATGGCAGTTAATGTCGTGAGCATGGCTCAAATCGGACGCATACCTGCATTGGTCCCCGAAAGGGTTCAGCGCAAAAGGTACGCACCCAGAACCGCGCGGCAGCGGTCCCGATAGGTTTCAATCGGTGCGTCGCTGGGTCCCAGCAGCCACTGCAAACAATACCCATCCACCAAGGCGCGGATGGTGGCGGCGGCGTCCTGGGGATCGACGCGCCGGAACTCCTGCTGGGCCATCCCCAGCTCGACAATTTCGATATCGCGGCGATTGCAGGCCGCGAAGAAGTTCGCCAACAGCGAACGAAATCGCGCCTGCCGCGTTCCCAGCGCCACAAAATCAAAGAAGACGAGATAGAGCTTCCGATTTACATCCGCGCTGTGAAACAGTACTTCCAATTCCGAAACGAGTTTCCCGCGCGCCGAGTCCTGGGCCAGCAGGACTTCATCCAACGTTCGATTCAATTGCCGCAGAAGCCACTCCAGAACTCCGCTCAGCAAATCTTCCTTCGTGGGGAAATAATAGAGCGCGCCGCCCTTGCTCGATCCGGCGCGGGCGACAACGGAGTCAATGGTCGTGCCGGGAATCCCTTTGTCCAAAATCTCCGCGTAACCCGCCCTGACAAGAAGATCGCGGCGGCGATCGGCAAGCACCGGATTGGCACGTCGAGGGCTCATTGTCTCCTTCCGCGTTGAAAAGACGTCTGGTCGGATTATTTCTGAATGGGCGTGTTTGTCAATAAGATTCGGCGGTAGGCCGTGTCCTGAGTTCGGCGTAGGGCCGCCCTTTGGGGCGGCATGTGCCGGGCTCAAGCCCAATACTGTTCACTTAGGCTGACTGGGCCCAACTCGACCCCCTCACCCCCGGCCCCTCTCCCCCAAGAGGGCGAGGGGAGAGGCAAATTGAATTTACTTCCCTCGCCCCCTTGGGGGAGAGGGTGGACCGCAACCGGCGTTTTCATCAGCCGGGGCGGGACGGGTGAGGGGGTCACCCAAGAACCCATTATCACTTAATGCCCTGAAACCCATTAAGTGAACAGTATTGAGCTCAAGCCCGACGCTACACGCAAGAGGCGGCTTTACGCCGCCACAGGGTTCGTGAGTTAACAGATAAACTTGCCGCTACAAAAACACGCACGCACCTCTCGCGACGAAACTGCGCGCCAGGTGAGTAGCGTGTGTTCTCTATTAGGAGGCTTGGCCTACCGCGGCCGCGGCGGGCAGGGGCAAACGGTTTCGAACCAATTCCATGAGTTCTTCGGTTAGAAAGGGCTTCTGGATCAGGGCCCAACCTTCTCGTGAGCAGACCTCTTCATCTCCCGCGGAAAGGTTGCCCCCCGTCATAATGATCACCTGGAGAGACGGCCGCTCTCTCCGCAGGCGGGTACTTACCTTCAGGCCGTCCTGGTCCGGCAGCATGTAGTCCACAAGGGCAAGGTCGATCCGCTTGTCACGCGGCATGCTGAGGGCCTGCTCTCCGTTTTCCCCGGTAATGACCTCTACACTTTGAGCTTGTAACACGCCCGTCAAGAACCGTAGCAGTTCGAGGTTATCATCGACGATCAACATTACCGGTTTGGCCGGGGTGCTTGGCGCTGCCGTCGCGTCCCGCACGGCGTCCAGACCCAGGGTGTCGCCGGCTGGGCTGAGGTCGGCCACTACGCGTCTTGCCGTTTTAATGCGTCTCTCCGCCACCATGGTCGCCAGGGGCTGCGTCAGGTGGCGATGAACGATGCGCTTGAGCTCCCGCGCGCCATATTCAGTGCTCGTACCCCGGTCGATGAGGAATTGTTTCGCCGCCGGGGTTAGCTCGAGAGTAAACGATTTCGAGCCCAATCGGGAGTTCAAGTGATTCTGCAATCCCTCGATCTGAAGTTGCAGAATCTGGGCGAGGGACTCCGCGGCAAGCGGTTGATAGGTCACCACGGCATCGATCCGGTTGATGAACTCGGGAGAGAATCGCTTCCGGACCGCCGTCATGGCGATAGCTTCCAGCCTGCCGGCGATCCCCGCCTGGTCCCGTGTGGTCCCGGACCGAAAGCCCATGCCAGGGTTCAATTCCCCCATCATCTCCCGCGCCCCCAGATTGCTGGTAAGGAAGATAATGCTCTTTTCGAAGCTGACATCCGTATTGTCACCCAGCCGCAGCGTAGCCTTATCCAGAACGCCGAGCAGCAATTGATTCAGGGAGGGAGCTGCCTTCTCAATCTCGTCAAACAGCACCAGGGAGATGTCGCACGCGGGGCTGGTCGCCGCCAGGAGCCGCTGCACCGACAGCAACGGAGTAGTCTCGCGGTGCCCGGTATAGCCAGGGGGTGCGCCGATCAGCCTCGCCACTTCGTGGTCTAGCTGGAATTCACCA
>JBKQVI010000440.1:0-4036 GCA_052139985.1 Terriglobia bacterium | reverse complement strand
AACAACGAAAGGCCGCGGACCTACAAAACAGGTCCGCGCTACTTGCTCGGATCGAAACGCACGACGACAATATCGCCTCCGCGGGAGGCTATTGTCCGCTGAAAAGTCTTTCCACCGTCTTCATGGGGATATACATCCGGTTCGGTGTGTCAGGGAAGGAAAGAAATCCATACTGGGAGTAGAATCGCCGGGCGTTTTCGTTTTTGACCTCAACAATGACCGCCAGCGACGCGATGGTTCCAACGTTGTCGAACGCCCGCCTCAGCGCATCCAGCAGAAGCAAGTCTCCAATGCGTTGTCCGCGAAAGGCGACGTCACGGGCCAGGCGTCCGATCAGCGTCGCAGGCAATTGAGGATAGCGCGGCCACTTCAGCTTCTTGATGTCTCGCTCGGGGAGGTCGTCCGCCAGGATGACGGTCGATGAGAGCGTGTAATAGCCCGCAATACGATTTTCCGGGGTCAACAAGACAAAGGGCGCGGCGGCATGTTTGCGCGCGTCCTGCCCCGCTTGTTCGCGCAGGTAGCGGTCCAGCGGTTCAACGCCACACGAAAAAGCCGCCCGGTCGTGGTCACCAAGCGGCTCGACGCGAAAAGCGGGTTGGGAGGGAATCACCGTTTTCCCATCACCTGCTCATGGTAACGGGCGGCATCTCGCAGGCGCCGGTTGGGCGCAGGAGGATTCAATAGCGAAGCCACGAAGGCTTTCCGGTCGCGTTGACTCAAATCGATCAGTTCCCGTTCGCGAATCACTCGCCGGGCAGATTCGACGGCACTGGCTACGATAAAATCCGTCAGACTTCGCCCTTCGAGGTCGGCGGCTTCCTGGCACAAGGCTTTCGTTTCTGCATTGACCCGTGCCTCGATCCGCCCCACCTTGTGCGTCGCGGTTGTTGCCATACCAGCTTCCTCCCCGTTCAAAAACCACCTTCGCATTGTACGGCAATTGGCCGTACATCACAAGAAGATTATCGGGATTGTTTACAATGACTTGCGGGACTAGGGTTTCCGGGAGCGGCTATCGCCCTTCCCGATTTCGTTGTGGCAAGCGGCAACCTTCTTCGCAAGGTCTGCGGCTTTTCGGCCTTGTGCCCCGCGGGCGGGCGCGGAGATTATCGCGGTGTGACGTCGGCGCCTGCCGTTTCGGTATGACCGATTTGGCTTGGTAATGATCGCGCCCTCCTGGCCCTTGATGGGCGCACGCTGATTTGAAAACGACAGGCTCGATTGCGGATGAAAAGCCGCGGACCTAAACCGCAGGTCCGCGCTACGTGCTACTTGCTTTGCGTTCGCCTGCAGTTTTTCGTCATTTAGGATTACTAATGATATAAATCGTTGTTGCCGTGTAGAGGAGCGCGACGGATGCCAAACAGGGGCTACACCCTACCCAACCTCCGCGGTTCCGGGTGAGGCTTGCAAATTCAGAACTGCTGCCATTGCCGAAGGAGTCCGGCTCGCGATAGCACCGCTGGTGGTAGAATGCAAATGTAGAGAAACGGCATGACCAGATTCTCTGGCATGTTTTCATCGCAGCGGTACATGCCTATCATAGGGTGACGGTGTCGCTGGCGGTTTGGAGCGTCCTTTCAGTGGCACACTATTTGGGCTTTTGGTGCTATGCGCGTCTTGATGACCAAGATAACACAAAGCTGTCGGATCTGCGCGAGCGGCTCGAACTGGAGATCTATACCTTGTCGGGTCACAGGCACAACATTTTCCAGGATCAGGCCAACATCACAATCGGCCATGATTGGGATGGGAAACTCCATGCCGCGCTCGCTGACGCCGACTTTTTAATACCGATTATTACCCCCCTCTTCTTCAACAGCGAAGCGTGCCGGGCGGAAGTCGATGCATTCGTAAAACGCGAGCAACAAGCGGGTACTCACGACCTTATACTCCCGATCTACTGGATCGATGCGCTTGTTCTCAATGATGAAGCTCAACGGTCTACGGACCGCATCGCGCGCATCATCCACCAGCACCAGTGGGACGACTGGCGGGACCTGAGACACACACCCATCGATGCGCCTGAAACTCACAAACCCATCACTGCCCTCGCCAAGAAAATTCTCGCCCGACACGACGAATACGAACAACGCAGACTCACCACCGCCGCCATAACCGGCGAGATCACTTGGCCACACGACCAGCAGCACGTACTTCATCGGACTAGTGCTGCTGGCGTCGTCACCGGACTTCCACCAGATGTCGGCCTCTGGTTCGTCGTCATCAACCACGGAAAGCTGCATCCGCAAGCCAAACTTCAACCGGACAAGACGGGAGCATGGAGCGGTACCACCTACATTGGAGGCCGAGAGCCTAACTCGGCAAATGGGCAACGGTTTCGCTTTGAACTCGCGGCGGTCACGAACGCGACAAGCCGAGCCTTCGAAAGGTACAGGAAGGATGGGAATGCGGTCGGTGAATGGCACGGGATCAAGGCACAACAAGGCTACCGAACCGTCCAGAGCGCAGAGCTAATTCGGGACGATACCATACGGGACTGGCGCATCGAAGGCGCATACGACGAACACGCCCCAGGCCCAACGGGAGTAACCATTACAGTTACAAAGAGCGGCGAGTACGATTACCGGACGGCCGCAAAACAGAACACGGGTATGGGCACGTGGGTTGGAACGCTGCGGGTAGAGAGAAACACTCCGGACATTGGCAGCGGAACCTACTCGAATAACGGTGCCACCAACGATGGCATCCATGAGTTTCGAATCGATCGCGCCGCTGGGAAAATCTTCGTAACCGGGCGCAGCACAAAGAATTCCGCCGTTCCTGCATTTCAAACGATTTGGGTTCGAAAAGAATGACGATGCCACCTGGGCATCTACCGGGTAGCGCACAGGTACGCGTATTTTGCGTTCCTGTGCGGCTTTTCACTTCATGTTGCCTCGAGAAACATGGTAATGCCACCCGAATTTGCGAAAAACCGTGGAGGAATCCGTCCGCTGAAGGACACCTTGGCGCTACCGACTTAGGGCTCCGGTAATCAGCTTAAGGTTGGGGAACCGGGGGCTGGCGCAGAACGAAGTTCTGCGATTCCGGTCATGGGGGGATCAGTTTGGATGCCTTGGCAAGGATAGCGCGTGACAAGGGCGCGCTAAAATCGTAAGCTTAGGGTGGGCGTATATTCGGAAGGCGAATTCTATGATACACAAGGCAAAGGATCTATCCCCCGACCAGAAGGCTGCTGTCGAGAGCCTGCTCGGACGCCAAATACTTGAAGGCGAGGCGGTGAGTGTGCGTGCCTTCGAGCCCCCGGTCCTCTCCGACCAACGGCGGCAGGAAATCGTCGATTCGCTTAAGCGTTATTTTGCGCAAGTAGATGCTAACAGCAGATCGGTTTCCGCCCAAGAAGCGGAACAGGCCATTACTGAGGCCATGCGCAGTACGCGGCCGCATTACGCTCCCCACGCGTGAGAGTTGTTCTCGATACCACGATCCTCGTTCGGGCAGGCGCAAGTCCTTATGGGCTGGCTCGTCATCTGTTACTCGCCATCATCACCGCCAAACATCCGTTAATCCTCTCGAACGAAATGCTTCATGAACTCGCCAAAGTGTTGCGCTACCCGCGTGTGATGGCCATCCATAGGTTGCCGGAAACGCAAATATACGACTTCGTCGAATTCCTGCGGGAGACTGCCGAGATAATTCCGCTTAACCCGGTGTTTACAGCGCCCATCCGAGACGTAAACGACATTATTGTTTTGCAAACAGCCGTTATCGGCGAAGCGGACGTGATTTGCACAACAGACCGGGATTTCTTCCAACCGCCCGCTTCGGTGTTCCTTCATAAGCTCGGAATTGCCGTGGTGGACGACATCGCTTTGATTAAGCAGTTGCGCTCTTAATGCATTCCCAGAATGCCCGAACTCTTGGGCTCCATCCTTACCCGCGCCGAGAATGCTGCCCTAGGCTTGGCATAGGCCCAGGGCAGCCGCCCGTTCACATGGCCGTACGCGATCTGCTCGGATGTGGCGCCCGGCAGTTCCGGGCGTATGGTCGGCGACTCGGACACAATCCG
>JBKQVI010000439.1:0-27279 GCA_052139985.1 Terriglobia bacterium | reverse complement strand
TGCGGGCTTGAAGGTCTCCGACCAACAGATGGCCGAACTGCAGCTCAGGAGAGACAAGTTTCATGGTGACTGGAACTATAGTCTATTGCCCAGAAGTTGACACGGTTATTTCCTGACAGCCCCTTAGCGCACGCCTCTTGCGTATAGCATATGGAGGGCTAGCCAATAGGATCGCGAACATGGGAACGAAAGCTGAAGCACTATCGAGGCTCGCTAACCCCGGCCGATGTCGGGCGTCTAAAGGAATGAGCATCGCAAAAGACATCGGGAATGAGGAGAAAAATGTTAACGGTTGGCGCGCCTCAGCGTCTTAAGGATAGGTAGAAAAAAAGGAGTTAAATGGACTGCCGTTGCCGACGGTTTGGCGGCCTGAGCAACGACAGTCCCACAGGAAACACGTGAAGCCTTTTGGCTTCCCGTTTTCATTTAACCGCGCTTGATTTTAGGGGCCCTTCTAGGGCAAATGCAAGTGAAACGTGGTGCTGTCCTAATTTGAGCCGTAGCGCCGGCTTCCAGCCGGCACGGGAGCCGCCAAGATGGCGGCGTTACGCTCAAACTAGGACAGTACCTGAGACGTTAAGTCGAACGGGTGCGTGCTTCATGGGCGTCAGTGCCCGAAGCATCGCGCCGCGTAATCACCAATCATTAGGAGGATTGAAATGGAATTAAAGAGAACTTTGAATGTCGCGATCATCACGATGGCTTTCTTGGTAGCGGTTAGCGCCACGGCCAAAACGAAACATGCCGACGATGTGCTCATCGGGCAGAGTGCTACAGTTGCCGGAGCGCACTTGACGAGCGGCAGTTACGATATTCGGTGGGAAACGCACAGCCCCGAGGCCACAGTTACATTCCTACACGGAAGCAAAGTTGTAGCGACTGCCGAAGGAAAGGTTGTGGACACCGGAAAGAAATCTTCGGCCAATGAGGTTCTGTACGACCGGGGTGCTGATGGCGGACAGGTGATCCAAGAAATTCGCTTCATGGGATCGAGCGAAGCCATCGTCTTCAATCAGCAGCACTAGCGCCGCTGTGCCTACTCGCTTCAAGGCACGGTTGGAGATCGAAGTATGAGAAGAGAAGTTTACACATTCTTGACAAGGCCGGGAACTTCCAGGGCACTCCTCTCGTATAGACTCAAAGAACGCGTTCGGAAGCGTCGGGTGCAATAAACGGAAGGTGACGAACGAGTCGGTTACCCGAGCTTCGACTTGCTCCTAAGTGCGAGGAACGAAAACGGGCGCTGGGCGACAATTGCGTGGTGACTTCTAAAGCGGTTGGGCGTCTAAGGAACAAGGGCTACGAAGCAAATCGGGGTTAAATGGACTGCCGTTGCCGACGGTTTGGCGGCCTGAGCAACGACAATCCCACAGGAAACACGTGAAGCCTGTTGGCTTCCCGCTTTTCATTTAACCCCGCTTGATTTTAGGGCTGCTTCAGGAGGAAATGCAAGCGAATCGTCAACGCGAAGAGGCGGGCGTTCCATTTGGTTCCGGATCAGGGATCGCCAAAATCAACACCCAGGGCAACCACCATTCATGAGGAGGATGGATATGAGATTGAAGAAGACTTTGAGTGTTACGATTGCCGCGCTGGCGTTGATCGTTGCGGCTAGCGCCACGGCCCAATCGAAGGATTCCGCAAATGTAGTCCTTCATTACGGCGCCGCAGTCGCCGGAACGCATCTTGCAAGTGGCAGCTACGATGTCAGGGTCCAAGCCCACAGCCCCGAAGCCACAGTTTCATTCTTGCACGGAAAGAATGTCGTGGCGACCGCAGCAGGAAAGCTTGTGGATCGTGGAACAACGTACACGTCCAATGAGGTGGTGTACCAGATGACAGCCGATGGCTCGCGCGTGATCCAGGAAATTCGCCTTAGGGGCTCGCGCGAAGCCATTGTCTTCAATGAGTAAGCTGCGAAAGCCAAAACGCTGCAGCCGCAGGGCCGGCAAGGGTTCGTCGATGGGCCTGCGGCTGCGGCGCGACTGCCCCGGGAAAGCATGCTTGCACTCGTCCCCCGAGTAAGCATACTTTTCCCGTGGGCAGCCGCGGTTCTCCACGGTAAAATGTCCTTGCATGGTTCCCATCCCTCTCACCGACCATATTCGCCGGCGTACCTTCTGGGCATTCACCTTGCTTCTAATTGTCACGAACTTCTGGGCCTTCTTCATTGAACTTTCCTTGGGCCGGCACCTGAACCGCTTTATCCTCATGTACGGATTGATCCCCGCACGCTATTCTGCGCCTACCCTCTTTGCGCTCCCGGCAAGGCTCAGCGTGGCCCCTATTTTTGTTTCCATGTTTCTCCACGGGGGGTGGCTGCATCTGCTCGGCAACATGCTCTTCCTTTTTGTATTCGGACGCAGCATTGAAGACCGCTTCGGGCATCTCCCTTTTCTTCTGCTCTACTTAATTTCCGGCGTCGCTGCCGCCTTGGTCCAGATCGTCGTCAGTCCGGCATCACGCGTTCCCACCATCGGGGCCAGCGGCGCCATTGCCGGGGTGTTGGGCGCCTATTTCGTTTGTTATCCCGGCGCCCGCATCACCACTCTTATCCCGCTGTTCATTTTCTTCTGGACCATCCAGGTTCCCGCCATCCTGCTTCTCGGCTACTGGTTCTTCATCCAGTTTGTTGCGGGATTCCAAATGCTGGCAATACAGACCGCGACGGAAGGCGGTGTCGCGTGGTGGGCCCATATCGGCGGGTTCGCTTGCGGCGCGCTGATGGCGCTTATCCTGCCGCCGCAGCATCGTGGTCCCGTCGTCGAAGTCGTATCCTGAAGCTTGAGCAAGTGGCTAGGACGGCCATCTTGCGATCGAACAATGTCGCCGCTCAGGCTGCACCCGTCGTGGAAGCCTGTGCGGTCTTCTCTTCTCCCCGCTCGCGCTCCGTCAGATAAACGCCGGCCAGGATAAAGGCGCCGCCGATTAGCACCTTCGACGTCAGGCGTTCGGAAAGTACCCAGACGCCCAACCCGCTGGCGATGACCGGCTGCAAGTAGTTGAATGCGGCGGCGCGGGATGCGGCCAACTCCGTCATCACGTAAGCAAAGAGCAGATAGGAAATCACGGATCCGAAGACGACAATAAATGCCAGCCCCCACCACGCTTCCAGACTGAGTGCAGTCCAGTCTGTCACCATCACCGCGTGGGCGCAGAAAGGGAGCATCATGATGGCGCCGAGCCCAAAGATGAGGGTGTTGAGAGTGAGCGCGTCGAACCGGTTTGCAACTTCCTTCATCAGGATTGTATAAACTGCGAAGGACAGCGTGCTCGCTAGCAGAATGAGGTCACCTTCCCAGTGGCCGCCGCTTCCCTGTCCCGCCGTGTCGGCCGTCAAGACGCCGACGCCGGCGAACGCAATCATCATCCCAACGAATTTCCAAAGTGTCAGTGCTTCCGTGCGCGCCCCAACCGCAATCAACAACACCATCACGGGACCCAAAGCCACAATTAGGCCTGTGTGCGCCACGGTGCTGCGCGCCATCCCACCGATGAAGGTAAGCTGGTTCACGGCAATTCCCGTCGCGGCCATGGCCACCACAAAGAGCCATTTCCGCTGGGACAATCGCAGCCGGCGAATTCGACCACTCGCCAGGAACCCGATGACGAAAATGACCGCCGCGCCGAGCACCCGCAATTGCGCCAACGCCAGCGCGCCGAACCCCGTTAATGCCTCTTTTCCGGCAATGATGTTGCAAGCCCAACAGACGACTACGAGCAGCATCAGCAAATTCATGCGGCCGTGTTGCGTGGCGGGAGTGGGTTTCACGGCAGGAGTCGGGCTAGAGCTACTCAAACGACTCCTTCCGCACTGTCAACTTCTCAATCCGCTCCTGATTGGGGGTGTACCCCAACCCTGCTCCTTGAGGAATGAGGATGGTTCCCCGTTGGCTCACGGAAATTTCAGGGTCAACGATGTCCTCGGACCAATAGCGCTTGCTGGCGGAAACGTCACCGGGCAACGTAAATCCCGGCAGCGTGGACATAGCGATATTGTGTGCGCGACCGATGCCGGACTCTAACATGCCGCCACACCACACCGGGACATTGCGGACACGGCAAACGTCGTGCACTTGGCGCGCTGCTGTAAATCCACCCACGCGCCCCAGCTTGATATTGATGATCTTGCCCGCGCCGATTTCGAGAGCTTTACGCGCGTCGTCCGCGGTGTGAATGGATTCATCCAGGCAAATCGGCGTCGAAATCTCTTTCTGGAGCTTGGCGTGATCCAGCAGATCGTCCCAACCCAGCGGTTGCTCCATCATCATCAGGTAGAAACGGTCGAACTCTTTCAGGTGGGCGACGTCAGCCAGCGAATATGCGCTGTTCGCGTCAGCCATCAACAAAATCCGGGGAAAGCGGCGACGAATTGCGTCAAGCACATTGACGTCCCATCCTGGCTTCACCTTCACTTTAATCCGTTGATATCCCTCCGCCACTTCGCGCTCGACCTTCTCCAGCAATTCCTCGACGGAGTTCTGAATGCCAATTGAAACGCCACAAGGGATTTCCGTGAGCGTCCCGCCGATTAAGGTGGCGAGGGGCAGGTTTTGTTGCTGCGCTGCAATGTGCCAAAGTGCGTTTTCAAGCGCGGCCTTCGCCATATTGTGGCCGCGGATGGGACGGAAGCACGGCACCACATCGCCGGGCGCCGCCCATGCTTTTCCCAGCGTCCAGGGGATCAGAAGATCGCGCAGGATATGCCATGCCGTGTCCGGTGTTTCGTAATTGTAAAACGGCAGTTCGCCGCAGGTCACCTCGCCCCAGCCCGTTACTCCGTCAGCATCGACCCGCACGAGAACGATTCGGCGAGTGGTGGTGCGTCCGAAGCTCGTTTCAAAGAAATGCACGAGCGGCATTCTCAATTCCCGAAGTTCGATTCGTTCAATTTTCATAAGGCTCCAGTAAATAGTGCGCAGACTTCTCGTCGTGTGCGAAACCGGTTACTACCAGCTTATGCTCAAAATATTGCTGAAAGAGACCACGCACGCGCTCTTGGCAGCTTCGAGCTTCGTCAATACTTGACCGGATCAAGTCATCGATGTCGATCGGGATCTCAACCTCCCGCGATGGCTTCCGACGCGGGTCCCGCACCGGCTTGCCGGCGATAGCACGCTTAACCCGCGGCGATTTGAGCTGCCATTCAGCAATCAACCGGTCGCTTGGAAGTCCCTGTTGGAAGCGGCTTTCCACCTGGCCATAGTAGTCAGGCTCATACCGGCACACTACAGCACCCAAACGGTTAAGATTCAAGTTCGCATTCTTGGCGCGCAAAGGATCAAACGACCACTCGATAGAATTGATCCCCGTGCTGAGCGCCAGATTCCGTTGCGCCAGCTTGAGAGCCTTGCCTAAGCCTCGATTCTCATGAGCGGGGACAATACCCAGCGACAAGGAATGGAGATAGCGGCGCTTCCCATGAAAAGCCGGCATCGACGCGACGTACCCTACCAGTTCACCTTCGGTTGTGAATACTCCCAAAACATGCCCGCCGATGTGGCTCAAGTTGACAAACAATCTGAGGGGGTAAAGATCATTCTCAGCGTAGCCCCAGATCTCTTTCTGAATGCGCACGCACGCGGCCAGATCTTCGCGGTTTTCGCACAGCCGCAGGGAATAACCTACCGGGCCTCCTGTGATTTGATGTTCGTCCAAATCGCCTCCATCTCCTCGAGAGAACAGTCCTGCAGCTTTTTCCCCTGCCTCGCAATTTCCTGTTCCATGGCTTGAAAGCGCCGCTGAAACTTCTGGTTGGCTCGGCGCAAGCAACTTTCCGCGTCGAAATGGAGAAAGCGAGAGAGGTTGGCTACCGCGAAAAGCAAGTCGCCTACCTCCTCCTCGATGCGTGCGCGCGTGCTCGGAGGTTCTGCGTCCAGTTCCTGCCGCAGCTCGTGAACCTCTTCTTCAATCTTCTCCAGAAGGTCGCCCACCTTCTTCCACTCGAACCCTACTTCCGCCGCGCGCGTGCCCAGTTCGTGTGCGACCAGCGTGGCTGGCAGCGAACGGAGAATTCCGTCCAGCAGGGAGTTCTTGGCACGCTTGCCCTCCGCGGCACGCTCCTGCTCCTTCACGGCCAGCCAACTCTGGAGCGCCTCGTCGGGGTTCCCCGCCCGTACTTCGCCGAACACGTGCGGATGCCGTCGTATCAGCTTGGCGTGGACTCGCTCCACCACATCATGAATGGTAAAGCGCCCCTCCTCCTCGGCAATGCGGGAATAGAATGCGATCAAGAAGAGTAAATCGCCGAGCTCGTCCTCCAGCCCATCAAAGTCGCGGGCGCCGACAGCATCCACGACCTCGTAGGCTTCCTCCAGCAACAACCCCTTCAACGTGTCGTAGTCCTGCACGCGATCCCAGGGGCATCCGTCTGGACCTCGCAGGTGTGCCGTCAGCTCGATTAACTTACGTAGGTTTTCTCCGGCCAGGATGATTCTCATTTCTCCCGCTCGGTGTGAGCGGTGGTAGATTAAGTTAACCCAGTAATCTACCAAGCCGCGCCAAGTATTCGCAAGCGCGGCCATGCTAACCGCGCTTTCCGACTTCAGAATTAGGGTACAATGTCGGTCGGCAGCACATCCTCATCCTACTCATGAATGTATATTGGCGCGATTGACGCACCGGAACCACAACCCCACAAGTTGGCCTGCGTTACGTCTGTATTTCGTGTGGTGTCCTGGTTCGAACAGAGCGGCGCCAGATCCGTGGCTCGATGCCGAACGGAGGGTGGAGCCAGACGTTCGCTCACGTCACTTTTTTCGAGCTTCTTGCTTGACAATCACGCACCTTTGTGCTAGCTTAGCCTCGTGATGTTTCTTAAGGCTAGGCAAGGACGCTCGGGGCGTGGGCGCTCTCGGCAGGGCGGCCCGAAAAAGGGGAGCGGGTGCATACCATGCAGGAACAGAATGTCCACAAAAAACGAAGCTGAGAACATACTGAAAACAAAGGGCGTCAAAAGGCGAATCGGCAAAAACGAAGCTGAGAACATACTGAGAAATAAGGTGGTTAGTCAAAAAGCGAAGACGAGGCGAAAACGGACGCTTTGTCCTTCGCCGTAAAACCCCTCCCGCATCGAACCTGCCCATCCTGTAGCCTCCCGGGTAGTATCTTAGTTTGGCGCAGAGGCGGCTTTACGCTGCCAAATGGCGAGGTAAACTCGCCGCTACAAATTCAAACTGAGAGACCACCGGATTTCGGGTAGTGGTGTCATTTGAAAGTGGCACGGGCGTCCCGCCCGTGAACGGTCACGGCCAAGATGGCCGTGCCACAGCAAATGACACCACTACCGGATTTCGCCCAGCCTTGTTGGTTTTCGGGTTTATTGCTACACTAACTTATCACACACTTGAGGCCGATTCCGGCCGATATATGAAGCTTACTGGCCGGGTCCGCGAGGTACTTCATGGCAGATGAGAAGAATGAACCATCAGGGTTCAAAGTAGTTGATCGTCGCAGCTTCAATTCGGAAGGTTCCAGGCGCGATGAAAGCGCACCCGAGGTGAGGAAGCCTGAACCCTCGCCCCCGACCGAAAGGGTGTCGCGCTCGCAATCGGTGATCACCCCCGATTCAGAGGTGCCAGAAGAGCCGTCCGGCTTCGAGACCCTCGTCTCCTATTTGAGTACCACTACGATGTTTCAGCTTGGATTGATACCGGGCCCGGGGGGCGAGCGCATCCCGTCCGACATGCCCAATGCCCAACGCACTATTGACCTGCTCCAAGTCTTACAGGAAAAGACCCAGGGGAACCTGACAGCTCACGAATCCCGCCTTCTCGACGACGTCCTTTATGAACTGCGGATGACGTTTGTGGAATTGCAGAAGCGGACGGCACGCAAAGGGTGATGACTCTCAAGTTTCTCGGCACAGGCACTTCCACTGGGGTTCCCATTCTTCTCTGCAACTGCGCCGTTTGTACCTCGTCCGACCCGCATGATAAGCGCCTCCGGCCTTCGATTATGCTGGAATATAACGGTCGGGTGGTGGTGTTCGATACCACTCCAGACTTCCGTGCGCAGGCCTTGCGCGAGGGCCTGACTCGCCTGGATGCGCTGGTCTATACTCACCACCACGCTGATCACATCATGGGCCTCGATGACACACGCGTCTTCTACTTCCGCCAGCAGGTACCGATTCCCATCTATGCGCAGGCCCGCTGTATGGCGACACTTCGCGCCACTTTTGCGTACATCTTCGACGGAAACTATCCTTACGGAGGCGTGGTCAAACTCGATCCGCATATTATCGAGGGACCTTTTGATTTGTGGGGCCTGAATGTCACCCCGGTGCCGGTAATGCACGGCAATTTGCCGATTTTCGGATTCCGCTTTCGTGACACAGCTTACATCACCGACGTCAGCGAGATTCCCGAATCGAGCATTCCGTTGCTCGAAGGTCTGGATACCCTCATCCTCGACGGTCTTCGCCCCAAACCCCACCCCACTCACCTTTCCATCGCCCAGGCGCTCGCGATGGTGGAACGGTTGAAGCCGCGACGTGCGTTCTTCACGCACATCGCCCACGAACTCGGCCACCAGGCAACCAACTCTACCCTGCCCGCCAACGTGCAATTAGCTTATGATGGATTGAGGTTGGAATTCTAAGGGGTGAGGCAGACGAAACTGGAAACTCGAAACTGGAAACTTGAAGATAGCGATTAGTTTCGAATTTCGAGTTTCCAGTTTCCAATTTCGTTTTGCGTATGCGCGTCATCAGCAACCTCCAGGAACTCGGCGAACCGTTAGTGCCCAGCGTGGTGACGATCGGCAATTTCGATGGCGTCCACCTGGCGCACCAGACATTGCTGCGCCGGGTGGTGGAGGTGGCACGGCCCCAGGGCGCAAGGGCAACGGCGGTCACGTTTGAACCGCATCCCATCAAGGTTCTCGCGCCCGACCACGCGCCCAAGCTTTTGACGCCTCTTCAGCGTAAAGTGGAGTTGGTCGCAGCGACGGGAATCGACCTTCTGGTCGTTCTGCCCTTCACGCGTGAACTTGCTCGCCATACGCCTTTGGAATTCGTGCGCAGGGTGCTTGTCGATCCCCTGCACGCATCGTCGGTGCATGTAGGACCTAACTTCCGCTTCGGCTATCGGCAGTCCGGCGATACGGAAATTCTGGAGGAACTAGGCAAGCAGGAGGGTTTCCGCGTGGAGGTCGTGCCCCTGCTTTATATGCGGGGGGACCGCGTCTCCAGCACCCGCATCCGCGAACTCCTGACGGAGGGGTTAGTACATAAGGCCAACCGCCTGCTGGGACGGCCGTTTTCTTCTCGTGGTCCCATTGTTGCCGGCATGGGTGTGGGCCGCAAGCATACCGTGCCCACACTGAACCTGGCGCCGATTGAAGAGCAGTTACCCAAAGTCGGTGTCTACGTGACGCATACCCTGCTCGCAGGCGTCCCCCACGATTCCGTGACCAACGTTGGATTCAAGCCCACCTTCGGCAATCATCGGCTGACTGTGGAGACTTTTCTATTGGATTTCAAGGGCCAAATCGACGAGACCGATATGGAGATTGAGTTTCTCTACCGGCTTCGCGACGAGATGAAATTCCAGAACCCCGCCATCCTCAAGGTGCAGATTCAGGAGGACGGCCGCCGCTCCCTGAAGTTCTTTCGCCTGCTCAAAGAGTATCGGCAACGGGCCGGCGCATCGGCTAATCGACTCATCGAGTCATCCGGCCATTGATCCAAAGGCTCTCACTCCCCTTCGAATTGGCCCGCCTTGTGCTTCTGCACACGATGAAAGAGCATGGCAAGCGGTATGCACAGAAGCGCGAGATACCCCAGCAATCGAAAGTTATCGGCATAAGCGAGTAGAGATGCCTGCTGCTGGAGAATGCCGTAAAGCATCCCCAAACCCTGTTGATGAGCGGTGTAAGGGTCTGTCCCTCCGAGGCAAAACTTTGTCTGCAGTCCGTGCAGCATTGTCATCACCGCAGGACTTTCCGCAGTAATGTTAGCCGCCAGATAGTTTTGATGGATTTGCGAGCCGCGCACGAGAAAGGTGGTAACGGTCGCGATGCCGACACTGCCTCCGATGTTCCGCACGAGGTTGTAGATGCCAGACGCATTACCGATTTCTTCCTTGCGCAGTCTGCCCATGGCCATAGTGGTGAGGGGAACAAAGACAAAGCCACCAGCGAATCCATTGATGAAGTTTGGCAGCACCACCGAGCTCATCGAAATGTCAAGGTTGACATGACTCAGCAACAAAGTTGAGTAGCCAAAGATAGCGAAGCCACACGCCAGCAGCACTCGGCTATCGATATAATTCACCAACGTCCCAACTACAATCATGGAGAGCAGGGAGCCAACGCCACGGGGACTGACGGCCAGACCGCTGTCCAGTGCCGAATATCCCATCAAGGTCTGTAGAAATAGTGGCAACATGGCCGTGACACCATACAGAACAAAACCGTAGAGGCCCGTGATCAGTGTCCCTACGCTGAAGTTGCGGTCGCCGAGCACACGCAAGTGCACGATCGGCTCTCGATACGTGAACTCGCGTACGATAAACGCCACCATGGCGATCGCAGAAACACCGGCAATCCATCGTATCCAGTCTGCTTCAAACCAGTCTGCTTCCTGTCCCTTGTCGAGCAATAACTGCAACGTGCCCAGCCAAACCGCCATCAATCCAAACCCCAAGTAATCAATTGCCCACTGAAACGCCTGCCGAATGTAAGGTGGGTCTTCGATGAACGTTTGGACCATCAACAGCGCCAATAAACCGACCGGGAGGTTAATATAAAAGATCCAGCGCCAGGAATAGCTGTCGGTAATCCATCCTCCCAAAGTTGGGCCGATCACCGGGGCGACCACAATCCCGACGCCGTATGCCGCCATCGCGGTGCCGTGCTGACGGCGCGGGAAGCTTTCGAGCAAGATCGACTGGGCCAGGGGTTGCATGCCCCCGCCGCCGACGCCCTGTAAGATCCGGGCGACAATCAGCATCGGCATGGTGACGGCGACCCCACACAATAGGGACGCACCCGTGAAGACCAGGATTGAAATCATCAACAGACGTTTGCGGCCCATGCGCCGTGTGATCCATCCGGTGGCAGGAAGCATGATGGCATTGGAAACAAGATAGCTCGTTAGAACCCACGTCGATTCGTCTGTGGTCGCCGACAGGTTTCCGGCGATATGCGGCAAGGCGACGTTAGCAACCGACGAGTCAAGCACGACCATGAAGGTCGCGATCATCACCGATAAAGCAATCATCCAGGGATTGGCGGAAGATCTCCACTCAACGTGGCCAGTCGCCGCTGGTTGGGGCCGACCGCTGAAGGTACTCATCCGGATACCCATAGTTGGCCGGGAGAATCAGGGTAGGCGATCATGACGGGCAGACTGCTCCTAACGTTAAAGCGCGCGGGTGGCAAGACAAGATCGGCATAGAGAGGTGTTACTTGCACTGATGGCCATTTACATTCGTTAAAGGCTTGGTCTGTTGCGAGGCTTCACAGACATGGGCCGATTTGCGGTCTTCTGGCCGGCTTTCTCCTTAAATGACCGTTCAGTCATGCTATTATACTATAAGGTCACAGCATAATCACGTGGCATTTGTGATGACCACAGTGGGGGTGGGAGCGCCGGACCGGAGGAGAATGAAAACCAAACAGCAAGTGGTGTCCGAATTTCGCCGCGCGGAGATCATCGACGCGGCGCGGTCAGTATTCGCGCGAAAAGGGTTTGCGCGCGGCATCATGGATGCGATTGCGAAAGAGGCGGGAATCGCAAAGGGAACCGTGTATCTCTATTTCCGGTCGAAGAAGGAGATATACCGGGCCGTGCTAGACCACGATATGGAATCTCTGAATAAGGACACACTGGATCGGATCGACGCCGCCAAGAATTTGAAGGACAAAATCAGGGCATTCGCCCTCGCGCGCCTGGAAAACGCCGAAGCAAGGAAAGAGTTTTTTCGGATCATGGATAGCGACTCGGGTGGTTTGACTTTCACCCGCAGCCAATACCGCGATTGGCTTCGCGAGCCGGTACTCCGCCTGGCGTCGGCGATGGAGGACGCGGCGCGGCGCGGCGAGATCCGTCGCGTCCCCGCCGAGAAGGTTGCATGGATCGTTGCCGATATGACGAGGGGGACGATTCAACGAAGGCTACTAGGGCAGAGCGACGCGCCCCCAAGTGAGGACTCGGACTTCCTGCTCAGCATTGTCTGGGCTGCCCTGGCGATTAACTGAGGGTGGAGCACCCCTTCGCGGTACACGCGGCAACGACATGCGTACCTAAACCCGGGTGGCAGGGTTGGGCGTATTTGTAGCCACGGTAGGGCCTGGGTCTGCTTTGGCTTCTACTGCAAGGTTACAAGCGGCGCCTGACTGCCCTCAGCCTGCGTCGCTGGTACAATTTCGGGGGGGGCGGTGTTGACGCCTGCAGCCTTGTCAGCGATAAAGCGTTCGACTTCTTCCAGGAGGGCCGAGACGATTTCTTCTTCCTTGACGCGGCGGATGGCCTTACCTTCCCGGTAAATCATGCCATTGCCGCGGCCGGCGGCGACTCCCAAGTCCGCCTCACGCGCTTCCCCAGGACCGTTTACCGCACAGCCCATCACCGCCAGGCTGATGGGTGTCTTGATATGCATGGTAGCTTGCTCAATCTCCCCGGCAATCTTGAACAGGTCAACTTCCAGCCGTCCGCAAGTGGGGCAAGCGATTACTACGGGCCCGCGGCTCCGCAATTCCAGGGACTTCAGCAACTCGAAGCCGACGCGCACTTCCTCCACCGGATCGGTGGCCAGTGACACGCGGATGGTATCGCCGATTCCTTCCGCCAAAAGCATCCCCATGCCCACGCAGGACTTGACGGTGCCGGAAAACTGCGTGCCCGCCTCCGTGATTCCCAAATGCAAGGGATAGTCCACCTGCCGGGAAAGCAGCCGATAGGCGGCGACGGTCAACTTTACGTTCGAAGCCTTTAGGGAAATGATCGTATCGGTAAAGCCAAGATCCTCAAGAATCTGGATGTGATACAGGGCGCTTTCGACCATGGCTTCCGGGGTGGGATAGCCGTACTTTTCCAGCAATCGCCGTTCGAGCGAGCCGGCGTTCACTCCGATGCGAATGGGGACCTTTTGTTCCTGAGCCCGCCGGACCACCGTGCGGACTTTTTCAGCGTCCCCGATGTTGCCGGGATTGATGCGCAGCTTATCGATGCCGGCGTCGAGAGCCATCAAAGCGAACTTGTACTGAAAGTGAATGTCCGAAACGAGGACGGAATCGGGGCAACGCTTGCGGATCTCCGGCAATGCCTCGGCGGCCTCAATGTCCGGCACCGCTAAACGGACAATTTCGCACCCAGCGGCTTCCATCTGCTGGATTTGCTCGACCGTCTTTTCCACCTCGCGCGTGTCCGTCTTGGTCATCGATTGGACAGCGATGGCTGCATCTCCGCCCACCGTGAGGCGTCCAACCTTGACAGGACGGGTCTTCCGCCGAGCGGGGAAAAACTCTGTATCACTGAAATTCACAGCAACTCCTTAGAACAGCGGTTAGTGGCTAGTGGTCAGTGGCAAGCATCCGGTGGTTCGGTTCGCTTACCACTAACCACTAGTCACTAGCCACTGCACTCAATACGGTCTAAATGTCTTCACCAAGTCATTGTACATCACAAAAGCTGCCAGCAGGAGGAGGAAGACGATTCCCACTTGCACGAAGCGCTCCTTGACTTCGAGGCTCAAATCTCGCCGAATCAGCCCTTCGACCACCAGCAGAAGAATCACTCCACCATCGAGAACAGGAATGGGCAGCAAGTTAAAGATGCCCAGTTGCAGGCTGATGAACGAAACCAGGAGGAGAAGTTCCGGGATTCCCGCACGATACGCTTCCCCGGAAAGCTGGGCGATGCCGATAGGACCCGAGAGCGAGCGTGCGGACATGCGCCGGGTCAGTATCTTGCCGAGAACGTCAAACGTGGCAAGGCAGTTCCGAGCATTGTCGTCCAGGGAGGCGTTCAGCGCCTGCCCCCAGGGCAAATGGCGGACGACCATCCCGTAATGGAACGAAAACCCCACACGCCAACGCTTCTCGCCCATCAATTCGCCGTAGGTGGGTTGCACCGTGACCTGAGATTCTTTGCCCTCGCGCAGAATGTCAAAGGTCACCGGTTTGCCGTTGCCCGCTTGAATGGCCGCCGCAACACTTGGAAAATACAGTACCTTACGCCCATCAATTCCCACGATTTCGTCGCCGGGCTTCAGTCCCGCCTTGCTGGCGGGAAGTCCAGGCTCTACTGTCTCAAGAATGCCGGGGGCTATCGGGTCCCAGCCGACATACCCAATGCGATTAGGACCCTTGGCGACCGGCATGATCGAAGTCCTTACAATCTGGCCATCATGGTTCAGTTCCAGGGGGATGGCCTCATTTGCGCTGGTAAGAACCTTGAAGTCAACGTCTTCCCACTTGGGATCTTGCAGACTTCCCAAGCGCAGAATCAGGTCTCCCGGATGAATATTGGCGCGGGCCGCAGGAGAGGCGGTGTCCACTTCGCCGACGCGCGCTGGCTGGTCGAGATAGGCTGGGCGCTGAAAATGAAACTTGTAAAGGCCCGTCAAAAGCACGACGGCCAGCAAAACATTCATCGCCGGCCCCATCACCACAATCACAAAGCGTCGCCAGCGCGACTGGGACAAGAACTCCCCGTGATCCCCCTGTCGAACCTCGGAAGGATCGTCGCCCGCCATTTTGACGTAACCGCCAAACGGCAGGGCGCTTATGCGGTAATCCGTGTCACCGTGCTTGAGGTGAAGGAGCGTCTTTCCGAATCCCAAAGAAAACACCAACACACGCACGCCAAAGGACTTGGCGGCCAGGAAGTGACCCATCTCGTGGATGAAGATCATCCCTCCCAAGACCACAACCACCACTAGCGCGTCAGTGAAAAAGCTACCCACCATGTAGAAGCACTTCTCCCTAAACAGACATTGCGGAAACTACCTGCGCGGCTCGGCTACGAGCTTCCCGGTCACCCTCCAGAACGTCGTCCATCGAACTAATCGTCCGGCTGGAGCCCATTTGCCGCATGAGCGTCTCAATCAACTTTGGAATCGCGGAGAACTTCAGGCGGTTGTTCAAGAATGCTTCCACCGCAACCTCGTCCGCAGCATTGAGAACGCAGGGCATAATCCCTCCCTGCTCCAGGGCCTCACGGGCCAAATCGAGGCTGGGGAATCGCTTGGTGTCGGGCTTTTCAAAATGAAGCTGCCCTGCTGATATCAGGTCGAGTCCTAGCCCCTTATCCGTAATAGCGATGCGATCCGGGTAAGTCAACGCATACTGAATAGGTATGCGCATGTCCGGAACGCCCAATTGCGCCATCACTGACCCATCAACAAATTCTACCATGGAATGGATAATGGATTCAGGGTGGATTACCACATCAATCTGCCGGGAGGCGACATCAAACAGCCATTGCGCTTCGATGATTTCTAAGCCCTTGTTGACAAGCGTCGCCGAGTCAATCGTGATCCTGCCTCCCATGCTCCAGATTGGATGCTTGAGAGCCTGCTGTGGGCTAATAGAATCGAAAAGCCGCAGGGGGGTTTTCAGGAAAGGCCCTCCCGATGCCGTTAAGATGATGCGCTTGACTTCCTTAGGCTGGCCGGCACGCAGGCACTGGTGTACGGCGCAGTGCTCGCTATCGATCGGGAGAACCTGGATTCCCCGTTCGGCGGCGGCGCGCATTACCAGTTCCCCGGCGGCCACCAGGGTCTCCTTGTTGGCCAGGCCCACGTGTTTCCCGGCGCAAACGGCTTGGTATGTGGCCACCAGCCCGGTGGTGCCATGCGAGGCGGAAACGACGAAATCTACAGCACCATGGGTCGCGGCTTCCACCTGGCCCTCGACCCCAAAGGTGATCTTGACGCGCCGATTGTAACCGAGCTGTTTCAGGTGCTCTCGCAACGGCACTTTGAATTCGCGCCGGCTCACCACCACGATTCGGGGATGGTGTTTTACCACCTGCGCGGCGAGCACATCCAGATTCTTCCCTGCAGAGAGCGCAACTACCTGGAAGCGGCCCGGCAGACTTTCCACCACGCGCAGACAATTCTGGCCGATGGAACCGGTGGAGCCGAGGATGCACAACCCTTGGGTCAAGGTAAGGCTCCTAGAATGAGCATGGCGAGCCAGAGAGCCGGCGCGCCAAAGATAAGGCTGTCAATGCGGTCAAGAAATCCGCCGTGCCCCGGCAGGAGGGTACCGGAATCCTTTTGATTCGCCCCGCGCTTGATCGCGGACTCCACCAAATCCCCCACTTGGCCCGCCACAGCGATCCACGCTGCCAGCAGAATGACCTTCTTCAGGTCGGCCGTCGTAAACAACCAATGGGCAAAGAACCATGCGGCGAGGACGCTTCCAGCCAAGCCCGCCACTGCGCCTTCCCAGGTTTTTCGTGGAGAAATGCGGGAGAAAAACGGGATACGCCCTAAATAGCGCCCCACGAAGTACGCGCAGATATCACCTGCCCAAATTACCGAGAACAAAAGTAGCAGGAAACGAGATCCGACGCCTAGCGCCAGCGACTGACCTACTCCGCCTCCGGCCGTCCACGCGCCTCCGAATGCGTCGATAGAATAGCGAATCGGCACCAGGTAAGAGAGTGAGAGGCCGATATACAGAATGCCGAAGATAGTTGCTGAGGTACCGGCAAGATAGTCCTTTAAATCCGTGCTTGGCCGCATCGCCAGAGTGGGGATCAAAAGAATCAAGGCCGCGAGCAAAAATGTGACGGCGAAGTAGCTCGCCCGTCCTGGCAATGCTTGCACCGCACACAGTACCACCCCGGCCACGTAACCAATCCAAGAGAAGACCTTGTAGCCCATGGCGCAGCACAGGGCAAAGTACTCACGCAAGGCGAGCACCACCGCGGCCATCACCGTCAGCACAAACAGCCATTTCGGGGACCACCCAATCAGGTAAACGACGGGGGGAATTAACAAGAGGGCCGTCAGAGTGCGTTTTAACATGCGGTTGTCAGTTGTCAGTCGTCAGTTTTCGGTCACCAGTTGTCAGATGGAGGACGCCGAGAGTCAAAGATCTAAGGTCACCAGCCCGAGACTTTGAGTATCGACGTCGGGCTCTTTACCGACGACTGAAAACTGACCACTGATGACTAGCTAAGCCCCAAGCCGCCGAAACGGCGTTCGCGCTTCTGGAAATCGATGATAGCCTGGAGTAGATCTTTTTGCGTGAAGTCGGGCCAAAGAGTTTCCGTGACCCAGAGCTCAGCGTAGGCAACTTGCCAAAGGAGAAAATTACTTAAGCGCAGTTCGCCGCTGGTGCGGATTAGAAGGTCGGGATCCGGCAGGTCACGGGTGTAAAGATGCTCACGGAGCTGGGCCTCATCGACCGTCATCGACCCGTTTTGTTTCGCGTGAGCAAGAAGTTCATTCACCGCATCCACCAACTCCGCGCGCGCTCCATAGTTCAGAGCCAGAATCAGGCGCATCCCCGAGTTCTGGCGGGTCTGCTCTAGCGCATTCTGCAGGTCCTGGAGCACGGGCTTCGGCAGTTCCTGGATTCTGCCGATGACCTCGAGGCGGATATTCTGCCGGGTGAGTTCACCAATCTCCTTTTTCAAGTACTCGCGCAGCAACCTCATCAGAAGCTTGATTTCCGTATGCGGCCGCTTCCAGTTTTCTACGGAAAAGGCGTACAGGGTCAGGTAAGGGACGCCCACGCGGGCGGAGGCCTCGACGGCCTGTCGAACCGCCCGTATTCCGGCGCGGTGGCCGGCAATGCGAGGCAGATGGCGGCGCTTTGCCCATCGTCCATTGCCATCCATAATAATTGCAATGTGCCGCGGCAAGCGGTCAAGATCGATCTGATTCAGGAGATCTGCTTCGACAGAGTCTGTCTTCACGTGAACCGAAACCTTATACGCATCTTACGCCAACAGAAACCCTAGCATACCCGCATGGTTCCCGCAAGCAAAGCGCGGGATGGGAGTGCGCCGAGTTTCCTGAAATCGGGTGACCGGAAACACCTTGGGCCCGTGGATGTGTTCGGTACTAGTGGTAATCTGCGCGCGTACCGGACATTAATCAACTGCGTGACGCCTCCAATTGCCCGGTGAAGAAGATGCCATATGAACTTTCTTCGCGCACTTTTGCTCCCTTGCTATCTCCTGTCATTCTTTAATTCAGTGGCGACTAGCGCCCAAGATCTATCGAAATACGAAACGCCAGACAGGCTTGGTCCCCAGCTACGTCTGGAATGAATGGCGGGGGGTACCATCAAAGGCCCCGCTGGGCGCTGCGGTTCGAGAGGAGCAGCGAGCGGAGAACCGAATCACAGAGTGCGTGGCCATCGCCTTGCTCCGTGCAGAAGACGCAGGATCGTCACCACGTCTCTGGTGACGCGATAGGCGGCTATATAAGGTGTCCGTGCGATCACCAACTCTCGCGTGCCTGAGACCCGGCCAAGACGTCCCACCTCGGGATGCGCGGCCAAAATGCCGGTCTGACATCGGATCTCGTCATGGATACGATGGGCCGCCTTCGGGTTGTCGGTGGCGATGTATCTCACGAGTTCGAATAAATCGGTGCGTGCCAGAGGATGCCACTCGACCCTCACTCCCGAACCTTCTTGCTCGTCATCCGGTCGATGATGGCGCGTGTTTCGGCCATTACGACATCGTGCGGAATCCCCTGGCGCGGATCGTCGAGAGCTTGCTGCACTTCGGCGCGGAACCAAGCGTCATGTTCCCGCGCCTCGCGCTGACGCTGGACGAACTCGCGCATGAACTCACGTACGATCTGCGAAGCGGGGCGGTGCGCCGCGTCGGCCTCGGCCGCAAAGGCGTCCCGAAGATCGGATTCCAGTTTGACCGTGAAGACGGCTTCCTTTGCCATGTTGTAACCCCCTCTCTGCGATCCAAATGACTATACCACGCCATTACTTTGGCTTTACTTCCTTTCCTCCCTTTCATCGCGTTGTCTGGCCCAGAGCGCCCGCCTTTAGACACTGCTCCGGCTCCGCCCGGGCCTCGGTACTGCACTTCGTAGCGGCGAGTTTACCTCGCCATGTGCCGGCGCAAAGCCGCCTCTGCTTCGAACTGAGACACTACCCATGCCGCAGGCATGACAGTTGTCTCCATCTTTCTTTTCAGCGATATAGCCGGATGAACCTTTATTTTGCACTCTTCTTCGCACTCAAGACACAGCACTCGCTAGCTAACACTCAGCGCTCGGTCTCTGACACCCGGCACCTGAAACCTGCCCCCCCACTCTTCTTTGTTTTCATCAACATGTCCGGATGAACCTTTAGTTTCGAAATTACTGGCGCTTGCATATCGGTCATCGTGTCCAAAACCTGACATGCATCCAGGCACACTGAGGATCGCTATCTCGGTTCCTGGTCCGTACGCCAACTCCGCTTGCTACTCTGCGGGTCGACTCGAACCAGAGCCTGCTCGCCGGGGGAGGACTGAGAGGATTAGGATCGATGAGAGAGCACCACGAAGGGAGACTGCGGGGGGGAAACATGCGTCGACCTCAACCAAAGGTAAAGTATAGCCTATCACTGTGAACCTGTCAAGGCCCAAAATGTCCCCTTCGAGCAACGGGTGTGGCGCTGGTTTCAATTGAAGGTCTGGACTTCGTCCGCTATTGACGCCGAAAAGCCGCAGACCCAGCCAACACGCCGCTACGCTGGCTTAGCGCGAACAACGCCATCAAAAGGACGCACCTACTTGATTCCAACGTCTGAAATCGCCTACATTCCATAATGCAAAACATATGCGCAACCCGCGCTCTGTGTGTTGGGGTTGGCGCACATATCCCGCCGTTTGCGATGTGTGCAATGCATGCGGTGCGAGGCGAGGAGGCAATATGGACTTCTTCAAAGTGGGGCTACGGAACCTCTTGGGGATAGTGCTGCCTGGCGCGTTGCTTCTCCTAATCCTCTTCTACGTTCTCTTCACCGCCGCCACGTCGTTGGGCGTGCACCTGCAGAGCGGTCCTTGGATGGAGGACCGAGCCCTCAGTTTGATAGTACTATTCATAATAAGTTATCTGCTGGGCAATCTAATGCGCCTCAATTCCGCTGAAGATGTAGACAAGAAATCGGCGAAATACAATCAAAAGAAGCATAGCAAAAGGGTTCTTTCACCGGAAGAATGCAAGGAAGAGCTCAAAAAAGCGTGGGAGGCGCTCCGGCCCAACCCGAGGACGGTGGGAATACCCACGGTACCCATTGGAGTATGGGAGCATGAGAAATTTCCATATCCGGTGTGGCAGTTTTGGAAACTCAGGCTATATCACCCTGAGGAGATGTACAAATTCTTTTGGACCTACCGCGACTGTATGCGAGGAGGGTATGACCGTGGAAGCGGGAAGGAATTCTTTAATTACTGCAAGGCAGTGGTCCATCACGCAAGTGGGAAGCTGGGTGACGCATTGGTTCTGGAGATTCAATCCGCAGAGGCTCTAGTGCGATTTTTCGCGGGAACCTATTACGCCTTGGTCATCGGGCAGTATATGTTGGCAATTTTGTTCCTATTGCAGGTCGTTGCGGCTCGTGGCGAATTGGAGCTGAATATTCTAAGTTTGGGAACTGTCAATATATGTGCGACTGCCTTGTTGATGATTGCGATGTATAAGATGCAGCGAATGATCGTCGAGCGGTTTAGGACTCTGCGAATTAAAGAAGTCGACACCGTGTACGATGCGTTTTACCTGGTTCATCGGCACCCTGACTTCTGCCCGGCGTGCTCGACGCAACCGCCTCAACAAATCCCCGAAGAGTACATCAAGAGAGAAGAACTCCTGAGGGAAGCATTTTGTCGCGGCAAGAACCAGCCTGACGGACGTAGTGCTGTGTCTCTCGATTGTCTCGTCTCCTTAATGAAGGAGAGGAGCCGAGAATGTGATTTTCTCTCATCGATCTATTTTGCCGGTGCAGAGGGTGATCACCCTTATTTTCTCAAGAACAAGAACATCGCTGTAGGCATTGCGGTCCTGCCGGAGGACTCTGCGAAGGCCGGCGCGAGTAAGAAACATCCTGAGCAGAAAGAGATCATTTTCGTTCTGAATGGAACGCTGCTTCTAGAAGTCGAGGAGAATGGCCGATCCGTTCCGAAAACGCTTACGGCTGGCACCGCTACGGTAATTGAAAAGGGACAGTGCCACCGAATATCACCGATTGATAACCAGGATGCAACCTATTTGTTCGCGAAGACGAACCCTGCCATAGAACCAAGGCAGGCGCACTGCGAATTGTGAAAGGGGACGGCTGACGCAGACCGATGTTTTCATGATTCTGCGGTTCGCCCAGTATTGACAGCCCAAAGCCGCGGACCTTCAGAACAGGACCGCGCTACGCTTCCTGCCTTCTGGCGGGACGGGCTGTACGACCGCAGGGTTACCCCGGCAGTTTGCCGGGCAAGACGGTGGTAATCGCCAGCATCGCGGTCAGGACGATCATAACGATACACGTTGCCCAGGCAATGATATTGAAAGAACGGCTATTTTTATAGGGCCCCATGAGGTCTTCGCGGTTGGTCAGTTGCAACATGAAGATGACAACGAACGGCAGCAGGACGCCGTTGGCAACTTGCGAAAGCAGGATGATGGGAACCTGCTGGTCTTCACTGAGGAGGACCACCGCCAGCATGCCGAGGAAGATTAAGCTCGTGTAGAGCCAATAGAATGCCGGCGCTTCGTTAAATTGTTTGTTGATGCCGGATTCCAAGCCCAATCCCTCACACACATAGTAGGCCGTGGCAAGGGGCAGGATGCAGGCGGAGAAGAGTGAAGCATTACAGAGTCCCAAGGCAAACAGCCCGCTGGCAGCATGGCCGGCCAGGGGCCGGAGGGCCACGGCTGCGTCTCCGGCATCTTTAATGTCCCGGTGGCCGGTCACATAGATCGTCGCGGCACAGGCCACGATAATGAAGAACGCCACCACGTCGGTCATGACGCAGCCGACGATGACGTCCATTCGCGAGTAAATGTAATCCTTGATCTTCACCCCTTTTTCCACCACGGCGGACTGAAGATAAAACTGCATCCAGGGCGCAATGGTCGTCCCCACCAAACCGATGACCATATAAAGGTAGCCGGAGCTGAACTGGAACGACGGCTTGATTGTGCTGACGAGTGAACTGGTCCAATCGGGGTGCGCCAGGTAGCACGAAACGGGGTAAGCCAGGTAGACAACGCAGGCCGCGAGGAAGACTTTTTCCACGTAACGGTAGCTCCCCTTCACCACCAGCAACCACACGAAGATGGCTCCGAGTGGAACTGACACGAAGCGGCTCATATTAAAGACGGACGTTCCCGAAGCAAGGCCGGCAAACTCCGATACCGTATTGCCCAGATCGGTGATGATCAGCAGGACCATCAGGATAAAAGTGGTTCGGAAGCCGTATTCTTCTCGGATCAGGTCCGCGAGACCTTTGCCAGTGACCACTCCCATGCGGCCCACCATTTCCTGAACGATGATGAGGGCAACGGTGATGGGGACCAACGTCCAGAGCAGCGAGAAGCCATACTTGGCCCCCGCCACGGAATAGGTGTAAATGCCGCCCGCGTCGTTATCGACATTGGCCGTGATGATGCCAGGACCCAAGACCGCCAGGAAGATCAGGAATTGGGTACGGAAACGTCGAAAGTTCTTGAGTTTCGCCGCCATGGGAAGTCTCCAAATTCAGTAACAAGTGACGAGAAGGCAAACAAGCAGACGGGCAGGTCGAGAAGTCACAACTGCCGATCTGCCCACTGCCCCTCTGCCGCGGGTCACTCGTCACTCTTCACTCGTCACTTCCTGTTGATCACATGCTCCAGCACATCGTCAGCGGTGACGATCCCTACCAAGTGGCGCTCTTCGTCAACAATGGGAAGGGACATTAGATTGTATTTATGAAACAGATCGACCACCGATCTTACACTCTGCTCCGCCTGAACTGAAATCAGGGGCTCGGAGGCCAGGTCCAGTAAGGGTGTGCTAGCAGAGGCCAGCACGATCCGTCCCAGAGGCACTGCCGCTATTAGGGCCGTTTCTTTATCGATCATAAAGACCTGGTGAACTGCTTCTACTGGGCCTTCGGAGTTTCTCATGGCTTCAATGGCGTCCTCGACCGTCGCAGATTCGTGCACGACGACGTACTCAGTGGTCATCATCGACCCCGCGGTATTCTCCTCGAATGCCAAAAGTTCTCTGACCTCTTGGGCCTCGTCTTTTTCCATATCTGCCAGCACTTCCGCGGAAGTTTCGGGAGAGAGCTGGTTCAGAACGTCAGCCGCTTCGTCGGGAGGCATCTCTTCCACGATATCTGCCGCTTTCTCGGTGGGGATGCTTTCCAAGAGATCAGCCTGCATTTTGGTAGGAATTTCGGAAAGAGCCTGTGCTGCGGTCTCATCGTCCAACGATTCGATCACCGCCTTTTGTTCGTTATAGCTCAGGTCCTCCAAAATATCTGCGATGTCGGCGGGATGCAATTCCGCCAGGCGGTCATAGGAGATTCGAAGCTTCACGCGGCGCGCCGGATCGGACTCAATGAGATTCACAAACTCCCACTGGATCGTGCGATTTGGTAAGGCGTTGGTAATGTGGCGAATGTTGTGCTTGGCCATCGTACCCTGGAGCAACCGGCGCATGGCAGCGGCCAATCCCACATTGACCGCGACGATCCGAAGTTCGCTGTGTCCGTCAACGGGCTCAATATCAAAATCCACGTCGTTTACCCGCACCACCTTGCGGTTATTGACGTCAATAATCTGCTGGTCAAGTACATCCTTCTTGATCCGGATAAGACCCTCATCCGGCGCATAGCACCGTATTTCCTCTCGCGACACGTTGGTTTGTCCGGCGCGGACGGAGAGGGATTGAATTTGCGTGTAACCAATGCACTGAAGGCTCTTCTGGCGCGTACGGATCAAATAGGAAGCCACTCGTCCCGCCTTGTGGCTGGGATCGACGCACAGGTCTTCCAGTTCTCCCAGAAATTCGCCTTTCACGCCGTACATGGGAAGATGCTGCAACTCGGTAAAGTAGATCATCGTCATCCTCCTCCGTAAAGTTTGTTACTGCTTCGGCTCCGAAACGTGCCCGCGCTACACTTCTGAGTGTCCATCCGCTGGGCCCCGGCCGAATCAAAATTCGGTGTGAAGCCGCAAGGCGAAGACATCGACAGGTCCACGGACGTGGTTATATGCCGGGTTTTGGGCGAATTGATAATCCGGCGTCAACTGGAAATGTTTCGAGATCTTCCAGTTGTAATACGCTTCGGCGATGCGCTCCGAGCGGTAGTCAAGGGCACCATCGCCGACCGTAATGCCCAGCCCCCCGGCTGCAAGGTACTGGCGATGGACGGCGCTGATGCCATTGACGATTGCCGCAAGTCCCATCGTGTCCTGCGGTCGGCGCCACCGCGCCCCCTTCATGCTGAGTCCCGCCGTGGCGGTGCGATCCACGTCGGTAAATTCATACGTCTGGTTTTTGCCATCGTTCCACCCCAGGCGCGCGAACGCCCCAAGATTCTTGCGGATTTCCTGCTCCATATTGATGCCAAAGCCGTACTTATATCTGTACGCTGCGTCGAGCGAAATATTTTCGCCAAGGCTCGGCTTATCGAGGGTCTCTTGATAGCTTCCCATGTGCGCCCGCTGGTCGTAGGCAAGGAGGCGCAAAGCACCCGCGTGTCCCTTAACGGAATACCGCTTTTCGATCTCCGCCACAGCGGACCAGGCATGCGCCAGGTTCCAGTCCATGCGAATTCCGTTCGCGACTTTCGACACCTGGAAGATGCCCAGTCGCCCACTCCATGTCCAGGTATTCAATTCGGCCGCGGCGCCATTCGTAAACCCCAGCGTGTTCGCCGGATAATCCCAGGCGCCATTGGCCACCAACACCCAGTTCATGAATTGGGATCGGGCGTCGCTGGAGTAGGCATTGGTGTCAAAGATGTCCTTGGCGCTGAAGTGGCCCACCGTAAACGTCAGGTTCCGAACGTCCTTTGAACCGCCCAATCCATCATCGACAGCTTCCTTTTCCCCGCCGAAGCCGATCGTTTCGCGAATAAACGCGCGGCAGAGGGAAACATCCGGATAAGTCTTGCCGACTCGATACGCCTCGCCATTCGGAAACCCCGCGAGGCCGAGCGCGTTGTCGAGGCCGTATCCTTGCCACATGAGAGCGTCGGCGAAGAACTCTCCCCCTCGCCACAAGCGTACGCCGCCCGTCACATCCACCGATACGGTCTCTCTGATCGAGGCGCCGGTGGTAAGGCTGTTCAAGCCGGTATATTCAGCAGGAAAGGAAGGGTGGCCTTGGCCGACGACCGTGGATTGCATGTGAATGTTCCAGGGCTGGGGATCTGGCGGCGCCGAGTTGGTCGAATCCTGGGACTGGCTTGGGGGGGGGCCGTCCTGCCCGTAAGCGCAGGGCGCTACGATTGCGACCAGAAGCAACATCGCTCCCAGCCATCCGCACAACGTCCGGTACCATCCCGCGCGCTTCCCGATTTTGACGTCATGGATTCCAACCACGGGTTTATCCATTCCATAGAAAATGCTCTGAAAGCAAAAAGCCCCTGGGAGCAAAACTCCGCAGGGGCGATCCTGGAAAACCAGGTTTTAGCAACCCGGTTTTTCAAACCTCCTGGTGAGAGCTTTGGCTCCACACAACGTAGTGTCCCGCATTCCGGAACAGCCACATTAGGCAAAGCCTTAATCCGGCCTTGCCTGCTCCACCCGTTGGCTCGTCTCCGAGTTTCTGGGCAGTGGCTTATGTTTGCGTGGTAACCTCGCCTAACGAGGTTGAACCTTTTTCCACGGCGTCTCACCGAAATTTCGCCGACGATACGCCGCTGGTTTTTGGTATAGCAGCGCGGAATTTCCTCTGTCAAGAAAAAAGCGCGCGCGCGGCGAAAACAGCATAACTTTTTTACGACTTCCCATCGTTTCCGCGAGCGCGTAGGTCAATCCTCTTCCCGCATGACCCATTTGATGCCGTTCAGAAGCATGTCCTGGTACCGGGGATCGTTCCACACCGCGTCCTCATGTCCCAGACTGTTGTAGTAGACACGTCCTTTGCCGAACATCCGCGTCCAGGCGATGGGCCATCCATAGTAACGCCGATGCACTCCGGACTTGCCCAGATCCACAGAGGCCGGGTCGAGCGCAAAGAGGACGTGCGAAGTGTCAGCTTGAAAATCGGCGATCTGGTAAATCTCATCGGTGATCTGAAACGATTTTCCCAGCGAAGTCACCAGCCGGTAACGGTTACCTGAAACGCGCCTGACTTCTCTCCCAACTGTTTCACAATCTGCTCTGAAAGCAGGATGCTCCGGTGATGGTAGCCCTTGCACAGCGTCATGTAGAGCAGATTGCCCTTCTCTGGGGCCTTCGCCCGTGCGCTGCCGGGATCGCTCCCCATCGCCAACGCGAGGACCGCCACTACGAACAAATGAGTGCTCCAATGCTTTCTCATTATTCCTCCTCAATGCAGGTTTCCTGAAGATGACATGACTGTAACATCTGCGAGCACACTGCTGCGGCACCGCCAGCGGAGGCGCAATACTACGGGCTTCCGATTCTCAATTTGTCGTCGCGCAACCGCCGCGCGCTCGGTCAACGTGCAAGCTACGCCCGAACAGCATGGCGAGCCACGGCCTGGGTCTTGAGCGCTTTCACAATCTCGCGGCAGAACACCGGCAAATCCGTGGGCACGCGCGAGGTGATCAGGTTTCCATCGACCACCACCTCTTCATCCACATACTTCGCTCCGGCATGAACCATATCGTCTTTGATGGCTTTGAAGCACGTGGCCTTGCGCCCGCGCAGGATGTCCGCCGAGCACAGCACCCAACCCGCATGGCATATGGCCGCGACGATCTTGCCGGCCTTGTCCATTTCGCGCACGAAGTTCAACATGCGTTCGTCCTGCCGCAGGGTGTCAGGCGCCCACCCGCCGGGAATCACCACCGCGTCGAAATCTTTGGCCTGCACGTCAGCGATCGACTTGTCGGCCACGACCGGGTAACCCTTCTTGCTGGCGTAGGTCTTCCCTGCTTCCGCGCCGACCGCAACGGTTTCCGCTCCGTCCGCGCAGGAGTGGATACCACACTTCCATTTCCTGATAGAGGTCTGCCGCCAAAACGGCAATCCGTTTGCCCTCGAGGTCCATTGCATGGGTGCGCGACATAGAAGTTGGAATTAGGCGGCCATGGCCGCCCGACGGCCCTCCCAGTAATCCTCGAAGCGGCCATTGAGGTGGCAGCAACGCAGCGCCAAGATGGCATTGGCTCCCCGCACGGTC
>JBKQVI010000438.1:0-4566 GCA_052139985.1 Terriglobia bacterium | reverse complement strand
GAGTGCCGTTACAAACAGGTCGGGCCATCCGTCGTTATCGATGTCGCGAAAGTCCGCACCCATATTCGACAGGGCCGAGCCATCGCCATTGTAGGCCACGCCGGTTTGCAATCCGACTTCGCTAAAGCATGTTTAATTTAAGTGTATACATTACATGCTATGATGCCTCTGCCGGTAGAGGGGAGGCAGAGATGCAATCTTATTCACAGGACTTGCGGGACCGGGTGTTATGGGCATTGGATCGGGGGGAGCGTCCGTCGGCGATTGCGCGGCGCCTGGAAGTTAGTCGCGTCTGGGTTTACCGGGTTCGAGGCCGGGAGCAGAAGACGGGCCAACGCACCAGCTTGCAGATCGGTGGGCATCGCCGTTCGCGGATAGCGGAAATGGAGCCGGTGCTGCGTGCCTGGATCGAAAAGGAGCCGGGTCTGAGCTTGGTCGAATTATGCCAGCGTCTGGTCGAGCAGGGCGTATCGATCAAGATCGGCGCCTTGTGGCATCAGTTGAACAAATGGGGTCTTACCTTTAAGAAAAACGCTGCACGCCAGCGAGCCAGAACGCGAGGACGTGCAGCAGGCGCGTCGGGCCTGGCAGCAAGCGCTCCCCACGATGGAAGTCGAAAAGCTCGTGTTTATCGATGAAACATGGACTTCGACCAGCATGACGCGCCGCTACGGGCGTGCGCCCAGAGGTCAGCGCTGCCTGGACTCGGCGCCCCACGGGCATTGGGAAACAACGACCTTTGTGGGTGCTCTGCGGCGTCGCCAATTGACCGCGCCGATGGTCACCGACGGACCCATGGACGGCGAGATGTTTCTGGCTTATGTGCGTCAATTCCTGTGCCCAACGCTCCAACCCGGAGACACCGTGATCCTCGACAACCTCAGCCGTCACAAGGTGGCGGGAGTCGAGCCAGCGGTCATCGCCGTGGGAGCCGTCGTACTGTTTCTGCCACCGTACGCTCCCGATCGGAACCCGATTGAAAAGTTCTTTTCCAAACTCAAGGCGCGGCTCCGCCAAGCCGCCAAGAGAGATATCGAGGCCCTCTGGAAGGAAATCGGAGAATTGCTTGATACGATCTCCCCAAACGAATGCTCTAACTTCTTCGCCTCTTGTGGTTATGTAAACACTTAAATCAAAACTGCTCTAAGTCTTTATGGCCGAGCTGGTTCCAGTTCCCATGAAGCCCACCCCACTGCTTTTTAGTCAGTTGCTCAACCTCTTCAGCTTATCGTTATGGTTGTAAAGCGCTTAGCGGTTTTTTGAGGGTTCACAAAATTGCGACAGAAAGGGCACTCAGCCAGTGGATTTCCTCATGCTAGATTACTGCCATGAAAGGACTTGTCGAGCCATGAGAGAATCGAACCCCCAAGCTACTGATTAAGAGGCAGCCAAACTTTTTCCATTCCTTAAGTCTTACTCCATTCTTTCCATACCTTTACACCAACTCAGGGGTTCTGCTTTCGCTCAAAGCGTAGAACCTGTTTTCTTACAGTTACATAGGATGAAAATGCCATTCTGCTACGGTTCTGCTACGTTTCAGGACCGCGGGAGAGAGGGCGGCGTAGCGTGACACCCTCTCTGCCACGTCCCGGTACCGCAACCGCTCCAGCCCCCGAATCGGCGCTTGATTTCGGCCGCCGCGCCGGTATCGTGGGAACGTTCGAACGTAGCCGATCCTCCGATGCCAGTTTCACCCGCGTCGACTCACTGCTTCCGAAGATTGATATTACCAAACAGAGCCTCCGGAAAATTGAAGCTGTCCACCTGGTCCGAGAACAACGTGACGAGAGAAGGCAGGAACTCGCGTTTCACGCTCGTCCCTTTGTCCTTTGCGGACTCCCGCTCCGCCGACTCCCTTCTGACAAATTACTTTACACCAGACGAAATGGAAAGTTCTTCCTTCAAGTGCTGGGGCATCCTCAGTTCGGACTGCCCTATGGCCAGGACCGGCTCATTCCCATCTGGGTGGCCACCATCGCCGTTCGCCAGCGCAGCCGAATCGTGCGCTTCGGGGCCGCCTCCGAGATTCTCGATTTCTTCCGCCTCTTCAAAGACGGGAAGCGATATCGCCGCCTTATGGAAGGTTTTCAGCGGGTCTTTGGCGCGACAATGTTCTTTGGAATTGACGACCAACCCGAAGGGGAACTGGTGCTCGACTGGGCTCGCTTCCATTTTTTTGACGACCTTCATCTTTGGTTTCACAAGACCGAAGCCGAGCCCGGCACCCTACCTCACCATCAAAATTGCGTCGTTCTCAGCGAAGCGTTCTATGACGAGATCGACCAGCATCGGATTCCGGTAGAACGTGAGGTCGTGGCCGCGTTGGCCAACGCGCCTGGCGTATTGGATCTCTACCTGTGGTTAGTCTGGAAAACTTGGTCTCTAAACAACCACACCGCTCGAATCCCCTTATTCGCCGCCAACGGTCTCAGCAACCAGCTCGGCTCGGGTGGATACTCTGCCGACCGATTTTTCCGTCGTAAACTCGCCCGTTGGCTCACCGAAGTGAAAGCGTTCTGGCCTCACTGTCCTGCTCAAATCTCCCCAGATGGCCAAACCCTCATTGTCCACTCCTCCAAAAAAAGCCCGGCCATTTCTACCATTCCGACCCCTAGCAGGTCATAAAAGGCTCTCCTTTGGTAACCTTACTCAATGGTCCGAACTCGCGACCCCACGGTTGCAAACCAAAGTTAGTAAGGCTATCTCATCGATTTTACGGCAAGGATGGCAACCGGAAACCTCGCAAAAACGCCCTCGAATGCTCCAGTGGTACTCAAATGGCACTCGTTTTTCCCTTCGGTCGGCCCTCGACGGAGTGAACCCTGGTTCGCCCGTCGGGATACAAGTGGAGCGGGATGGAGAATTGCAGTATGCCACCTTTGAGATGGAATGATCGTTCACCCAATTGATCCAGAAGAGCTGGGGAGCCGATGCTGCCTTTTTCGGGGCTTTGAGCCAAGTATCAAGGCTTTGCCGGATGGCATCGGCGATTCGGTCACTTACTGGAATCCGAATAGCCGGGGGGGTATGATGAGCGACAGTTAGAGGTGAAATCTGAATTCCGGGTGAGTTCCTGGTTAGGACCAGCACGATGGCTGTGGCGGACATTCCGAATACCAATGAATCGCGTCAGCTCCAACTCGCCATGTGGGTTTCTCTGGCGGTCGGCTTCCTCATGCTCGGAACAAAAGTGTTTGCCTACGGGATGACTGGGTCCGCAGCGATCCTCTCTGACGCTGCCGAATCGGTCGTCCACGTGGTGGCTGTTTCCTTTGCCGCATACAACCTCTGGTTGAGCCGCAAACCTCCTGATCGCAGTCATCTGTACGGTCACGACAAGATCGCATTCTTTTCGGCTGGGTTCGAGGGCGCCATGATTATCCTGGCGGCGGTATATATCGTCTATGAGTCAATTCACAGATTGATTGCGGGGCCCAAACTGGAGAACTTGGGCGCAGGTGCTTTGCTGGTTCTGGTTGCTGGACTTATCAATGGAGCTCTGGGCGGCTATCTTGTATGGGTCGGAAATAAGCATCGGTCCTTAATCCTGGAGGCCGATGGTAAACACGTACTTACTGACTGCTGGACCAGTCTCGGTGTCATCGTAGGACTTGGTTTGACCATGCTCACGGGCTGGCGGCGTTTTGACCCTGTTGTCGCGATTCTTGTCGCCCTTAACATCCTTTGGATGGGCAGCAAGTTGATTCGCCAATCGATCGGTGGGTTGATGGATGAAGTCGATCCGATTGTCGAGAGCCAAATCCTGGGACTGCTCGTCGAGATGACTTGCGAAGCCGGGGTTGAGTTCCATGGTTTGCGGCAGCGCAATGCCGGCAACACGAATTGGGTGGAATTCCATCTGCTGTTTCCCAAAGATATTTCGTTAGAGTCTGCGCACGCCCTGGCCACCAAAATTGAAGAGCGGATCCAGCGTGATTCGACGATGCGGACCCAAGTGATCAGCCACTTGGAAACTCTGGAAGACCACCATGAGGTCCACAGTCGTGGTCACTTTGAAAAGTTCGACGGGTAAGGCGCGCCGAAATCCGGTCTCCCCGCCCGAACCCGTAGAGTCAATTCTCATTCCCATCGCTGCTGCAGTTAGTGGGCCGCGGACATCTTGATTTGGCCGACCGCATGGATGGCAATATCAACGGTATCGTTGACGCGAAGGAACAGTGTGCTGGGATTCTTTAAGCCCCAGTTCACGTAGGGAATGGTGAAATGCGTGTCCGCGATTAACTGTTCTCCCGTCGCATGCGCTTGAACAACGAGGGCGAGCGGATGGCCGGCCCCATGTATCGTGAAGGTTCCCAAAACCTGGACTTTGAAATCGCCCTGGGGCAGAACTTGCCCTTGAAGTTTTTCCGGTGCGAAGGTGATCTCAGGATATTGGGCGCTTTCCAAAATGTCCTTATGCATTTTGTGATCGCGCGCATGGCTGCCGCTGTCGCCGCTGGTGGCGTCAACCACCACCAGTCCGCTGGCATGTCCCGTGTTGGGATCGAATTCTACCGTCCCACGCTTGAGTTTGAACGTGCCGCGGACGGTGTGGAGAACGTCGCC
>JBKQVI010000437.1:0-3301 GCA_052139985.1 Terriglobia bacterium | reverse complement strand
ATCTGCTCGACAAGCCTGGGATCACGCAGATTGTGCAGCATTTGCTTGCTGGTTGGCGGAAATGCCGCAACGCGCGTCACAACGCCCAGCAAGTAGCCTCGCTCTTCGGATTCGACCATTGAAGGCGAGATCCGCACCTCCATACCTGGCTCAATTTGTTTCGTGTCTCCAGCGTTCGCGTATAGAACCGCGACGAAATTGTCGTCTCCCGGGGCCATTGGCGCCAAGGTCATTAAATTGTCCTCAACGCTGACCGAGCTCCCCACTGGAGAATTGATTTGGAGCACCTTGCCCGCGTAGGCGCTGATGACCGCGGAGCCGGATTCCATATCCGCTTTCAAGAGCCCCGCCTCAGCCCGTTTTCCCTCGATCTCCTGCTCCGTTCCATGGCTCAGCTGAAGTCGCCGAAGTTCGGATTCGGTCCAGTTGAGTTTGGCCATCAATTTCGGTTGGGCGACCCTCCCGACCAATTGTCCCTTCTCGACGAAGTCGCCGACATTCACGTTGATCATGGTGACGACGCCGGCGCTTGGCGCGGGAATGTCGAGGAGGCCGCCGGCCCCGATTAGGACCCCCTGGCCGGCCACTTCGGTTTCAACGGTCCCGTACAATCCCCAAAAAGCGGCGACCGCCAGCAAGAGACCCCCAGCAAAAAGCGACATCCATGATTTCGGCGTCGTGACTTGGAGAAGTTGCTCCAACTGCTCAGGGGAGGACAACCTTTCGAGCTGTTCCTTTCGAAACAATCCCTCAGCCACGGTTCAACTCCCCCAGCGCTCTACGGCCGCAATCCACGATGAAGCGCTCTGCGATTTGTTCGGCCTCACGCCGGAGCGGAAGACTGAAGATAGCAGATCGACTTGCTTCATTGCTCGAGTTTTGAAGTGGACGACTCACTCATCGTTTCGCCTTGGGCATAGGATCCCTCAAGGAGGCGTTTCACATAAAGTTTTTCATCCTCATCGAGTTGACAATAAACTCGGATAAGCCCCTCGTACATCGCTCTGCGTTCTTCGCAATCCAAGGCTTCGGGCCGATGCATGTCGCCGGTGTGAGCGAGATTGTGGTAAAAGCAGCCGCCACCGCAGAAATAACGCGCCCAGCACTTCCGACATTCTGGCAATGTGTCGACGGTGGAACGGTAGTATTCGTTTGCACCGTCGACCCGGTAGTCCGAGATGTTTCCGATTCGCTGATCCTCTTGACCCGCAAATCGATGGCACGGGTAGATGTCTCCGGTTATGGTAATTCCGACCATCCGTTTGCCGACGCCACACCCGTGATGACGTTTCCGCTTCAAGGCCACGCTGGACATTGCAAGAAAAAGATCGGGGGGACAGTGGATATCGATACTTCTCTTCCGAATGGCGGCGAGCAACTTATGGGTTTCTTCGTGATAGTAAGCGATCAATCGCCGAGACATCCGCTCTTGCGAGCCGTCTTCGGGAGCTTCCGGGGTCAGCCTATTCAATATAGACGGAGAGGCCTTTTCAATTAGGCAAGACGAGAACCCCGCCAGGTCTGCACTCTCTTTGATCCGAAGCGGATCGGCATCGCCATAAACCGTCGCCCTAGCCCTTAAGTAAGGACGAACAGCCTTCAATTTGCGGACGTTAGCCAACACCTTGTTGTATGACCCTCGACCGCCTTTGAAGGGACGCTGACGATTTTGATATTCGGGCGGGCCATCGAAGCTGATTACGGGATCGATATCTTGGGTTTTGATGAAAGAAATGACCTCGTTTCTCAACAAAGAGCCGTTCGTGGTCATGCTGAAAGCGACCGTCTTGCCGTGCTGTCCGGATTGTTGTCTGGCGTATTTCACGATTTTTTTCATCAGGGAAAAATTGAGCAGGGGTTCGCCGCCAAAAAAGCAGATGCGCAGCGTCTCAGCGCTTCCGCAATTGGCAATTAACCAGTCAACGGCCCTGAAGGCCGTCTCCTCGCTCATCATTCCTTTCAGCCCATATTCCCCGTCACCTCCGTAGCAATAAACACAGCGCATATTGCATTCTTGCGCCAGGAATAAGCTAATATTATCAATGATATAGTCATGTTTAGACTGGGATCGGCCCATCTCTCCAGCAGGGGGGAATTCTGGCAAATCGTCATCTTCGCCGGCAATCAGCTGGAATTTCCGCAGCTCGCGAATTTCCGATTCCAGAATGAGTCGGTCGGAGAGCGCCGCGATCCGATTAAGAAGGTTTTCAACCTCTTTCGAGATCGGATAGACCGCCATACTCTCTACATTTACGAGGAAGAGAGCGTCGTCATATTCAAAGACGTGAAAGTCACGGAGTGAGACGTTCCCATAGAACACCTGCCCGTGGTGCTCAATTCGATATGGCGAGAGATCGCCTAGGCCGAACACGTTAGCCTCCCGCGCAACAGCTTCTTATTTCGACGAAGAACGGACCGGATGCCGCAACATGATGCGTGAGAAGGCCATTGTCTACCTTCTCCGCATCGACTGGGCGTCCCGCAAGGCATTCCCTCGTAGAATGGGCGCGAAGACAGCACAGAGTCGGCGCTGCTCTACGCGCACTCCATGGCGCTTGCGGCAAGGCAGTCGTTCAAGAGTCCGTTCTATTTGGCGAGGCAGCCGCCGCCTCCAGTGCGGCCACAGGGACAATCATCGCAGCCCCCCGCCACACTCGCCAATTGATCGTCCGACAAGGGAACTCGTACCGGCTGTCGTGGCACAACGAGGTACATGACATTTTCCGTATTTTCGACAGCACGTATCTCAACGCCATCCGGAACGTCGATATCTTCCGCTTTCAAGGCAGCAGTGGCGTCATTCAATAAGGTCTGTTTGAACGCGTCGTCAGACCAAGCCTTCGCGATAATTTCGCCAACATTCGCATTCTTGATTTCTTGGCTCATGGCGCTTCCCCACTCAACATCGCAGGTTCAAACCGAGCGTGCATCCGACATCGTCGGGATCCCGCCGATTGGAATACGTGCGCCTTCCTATTAAGGCCGTCAACAACCGGGTGGTGCGGCCTTATGTAGCAGCCACCACTGGCTGACGCTTCGCGCGCCTGAGCCCCTATTCTGTCGGCTGATTGTTGCTGGCAAGAGGTGATGGTGATGAGCGAGTTGTCGATTGTCTCGTCGTTGCGCGAGAAGCGAATGGAAGTGACCGGCATCCTTGAAGGTCTTGAACGTCAGGCCAGCGCGCGGCGCGCCGATCTCGCGCATTTGGACGCCACCATTCGCCTGTTTGATCCCAGCGACATCCTCGTCGCGGTTCAGCCCATGCGTCGACGGCAATACAATGACTGGTTTCGCCCTGGGG